>JACRMZ010000002.1 GCA_016219455.1 Candidatus Aenigmatarchaeota archaeon | reverse complement strand
TGTCACGGACGGCGCCTCGCCGCTATCAGGCGTCACAGTCTTCGGGAATCAAACGCCAACTCAACCCACGATGTTCAACCCCACGAGCAACTTCTCAGCCATTACAAACTCCACCGGCCAGATACCAACGCAAATCCTCACAGAGTTCATGGTCAACGGCACGTATCAGAACAACAATACATTGCGTTTCACCAACTACACGGTGAACGCGTCGTTAACACAATATGCTGCATCATCAGCCGTTGTGAACCTAACGGAATCCAAATCCATCACAATATCTCTATCGACTACAAACCTAGTCTGCAACCTCAACACCGGCGTCTGCAACGACACAATCCAGAAGGCAATAAACAATGCTAACAACTACGACACCATATCCATAGTCGTTTTGAGGGACTACAACGAATCCATAGTCATCAACAAGTCGGTGACACTCACATCAAACACCAGCGCGTTTCCCACAGTTTTCACAGACGTTTTCAATGCAACGGCAACAAACGCCACCATAAACATAACCGCATCCAGCGTCACGATAAGCAAGGTAAACGTGAAATACAACGGCACCGGGATACAGACAGCAGCAATCTCCATTGGAAACGCCACCAACGTCACAATACAAAACCTGGCAGCATCAACAGTCTACGGAAAGTCGTCAAACTACGGGATCTACCTGTACAACGCCACGAACAGCACAATAGCAAACGTCACAATAAACGCCAACGGCACCGGGATAAGGAACATCGGGATTTACATGGCGCAGAATTCAAACAGGAATTCCATACAAAACGCGTCAGTAATAGCAAACGGCTCCTCGGAAATCTACGGAATCTACCTCTCATCGTCAGGCAACAACACCATATCAGGCAGCAAGTTTGTGTCGTCAGGCTGGTTCAACTCCAGTTATGGCGCATGGCTCCAGGCAAGCTCCGGCAACGCCTTCGACGGAGTTTCCGTCTTCTCCAATGGCACAAGTGGAAACCGCGGTCTGCTCATAAACGCCTCGTCGACTGGAAACACGTTCTCCGGAGCGAGCATATTTGCGTCTGGAAGGAACGGATCCAGCGACGCCATACGGATAGAGTACGGCTCTGACAACAACTACTTCATAAACGCCACAGCTATAGCCAACACCACCCAAAGCTTCGGCATTTACATTGGCTCTGGAAACAGCACGTTCATCGACGCGAACATCTCATCAACGTTCTATCCAGATATCTTCCTCAACGGCACGATAGCGCAGAAGCCGAATTTCTTCATCAACGTCTCGTTCAACAAGAGCGACGTGAACGCTACTGCCGCGTCAGTCGCGACAAAGCTCTTCATCCAGTACCGTTTCGACGCGACTGTCACGGACGGCGCCTCGCCGCTATCAGGCGTCACAGTCTTCGGGAATCAAAGCCATTACAAACTCCACCGGCCAGATACCAACGCAAATCCTCACAGAGTTCATGGTCAACGGCACGTATCAGAACAACAATACATTGCGTTTCACCAACTACACGGTGAACGCGTCGTTAAACGGATATACTGCAAACTCCACTGAAGCGAACATCACCAATAGCAAGTCTATAACTTTGATTTTGCAGTTCATACCGCTGCCACCTTCAAACGTCTGTAATCTAAATACGGGAATATGCAACGACACCATCCAGAAGGCAATAAACTCAGCGGGCATCTACGACGTTTTGGTCATCGTAAATTCCACTGTCTACAACGAGTCTCTTATTGTGAATAAGACTGGTTTGACGCTGACGGCGAACACGTCTAACAAGCCAATGGTGTTATCCAATATCTCTTTGCCGACAATAAACATAACCGCGGACAATGTGACTATCAGAAACCTGACAATAGTCTACAATGGATCCTCATCGAACTTCGGTGCTGTTACAGCGTCGGGAAGGATCAATATCACAATAGCAAACAACACCATAAACAACACCGGAGGCGGAAGCAACGGATACGGGGTGTTTTTCAACACAACAAACTACAGCACAGTTGAAAACAATTCAATTAATACCTTGCGGTCAGCAAGCAATTACGGAGTCTATTTCTTAAGGAGTTCCAACAACATTGTGAGGTCAAATAACATCTCTGCTGGAGGCTCGACAGGAAGCATAGGCATTGATACGGACACAAGCGTTTACAATCTTATAGACTCAAACGTAATATTCACGTCAGCCAATGCCAACGCAAACTACGGGATATATGTTGACACGACAAACTCCAGCACGGTTTCAAACAATATTATTTTAACTTCCGGAACTGGCAATGATTACGGAATCCTTATTTCACCTGGATTTTCCAACTACATATATGGCAACAATATAACCACAAGGAGTACATCATCTGCGAGCCCTGGTATATACTTATCTTCATCGGGCTCCAACGTTTTTAAAAACAATAATGTCAGCACCAACAGAATTCAAAGCTATGGTATACGAATACACAATTCTGGCAACAACACCTTCTATGACTCGTTCATAGACGCCCCCCTTGACTACGATGTCTTTCTTACAGGGACAACTGCGGGAAACAACAACTTCTTCATCAATGTGAGCTTCAACAAATCTGACATAAATGCCTCTTCGGCATCCGTCGCGACAAAGCTCTTCATCCAGTACCGTTTCGACGCGACTGTCACGGTGTCACGGACGGCGCCTCGCCGCTATCAGGCGTCACAGTCTTCGGGAATCAAACGCCAACTCAACCCACGATGTTCAACCCCACGAGCAACTTCTCAGCCATTACAAACTCCACCGGCCAGATACCAACGCAAATCCTCACGGAATTCATGGTCAACGGAACTTACCAGCCTGAAGTCTCAGGTTTCCTATACTTCACGAACTATACAGTGAATGCGTCGCTTTCAGGTTACGTTGCAAATTCAACTGTAGTGAACATCACTGGTTCATCATCAATTGCCATAACTCTTCTGACGTTTACGGATTCTGTTCCGCCGATTTTCACGTCGAACGTCACGCTTTACCAGTCCGGGACGCAGTACCAGAAGAACCGCGCCTACGGCTTCCAGACAAATGTCACGGATGACATTTCGGTCAACACAACTCTGTTCGAATCAAATTTTGACGGAGCGCTTTACAATTCAACGGCAATCTGCTCCGGCACGTTAAATAGTTTGTGTACAATCAACTTCACAGACATCCCAGCCGGCTCGTACCAATACCGTTGGATTGCAAATGACACCATAGGGGCATACAACACGACAGGAATAATATCTTACACTGTCTCCAAGGCAGACACAAACATCACGCTTCTATTAAACGGAACACGTGGAAACGTGGCTTACCAAAAAGGCGATGTGGCAAATGTAACCGCGTCGTTGAACACGACTTTCAACATAACAATATTCGCTAATTACACGACCGTTGGGCAGACAATAGCCAACGGAACCTCGCCGCAAACGAATCTGACAAACACGAGCCAGCTTTCAGGCCCATATACAATAAAGGCTAATTGGTCAGGGGATGCTAACTATTCTTCCGACGAAGAATCGTGGATATTGACAGTCCAGCTATTGCAACAGGAAGAAGCATATACAACGCGATAACCCAGAGTGCAATAGCAGAGAGATCCGCATCGTTTGCAAGGAGCATTTTCCAACCAATTGAACAAACATCTCTTGGCCAAAGGGCATCATACATCTACAAATCCTTCTATCAGAGCATGGCTGCATCTTTCGCAAATTCAATGCAGTCGACGAAAACCGTCTTTTCCTCCGTGCAATTTTCCTTCAATTCTGCAGTTTCAAATTCAGTATCAATCCAGAGATCGTTGGCAAACCAACTTTCATTTAATTCCATCGCATCCAGAGTGCTTTTTTCCGTCAGGACAATATACCAGTCTATCAATGAGAACCTCATCTCTGTCATTGGCAGGGCGTATGATCGTTTGACTACAAGTCAGCTTTCAGTCAGCCCAACTGCATCAAGGATCAATGCAATGGTGAAATCCATATCATCTGGAATCTCACTAAACACGCTTGCCGGCAGGTTTTATTCCCTCTCAAGGTCGGCAACACTGCAGATAGGGCAATCGTCGGTTGCATCAAGAGCGCTTTCAGCGTTCAGGGCAGTGTACCAGTCGCTTTCCCTGTCTCTAGTAAGGACTATGGGGTCAACCCAGAGCGCCACCGCCTCGCTGGGCATAAGCATCAGTGAATCGCTGTCAAGGATGCTGTCAGCTCCTAGGATAACTTCAGTCCAGGTTTCCGTAAATTCTATTGCCTCAAGGATCGCTTCATTTTCAAAGTCTGCATACCTTTCTCTCTCAACAATGTTCAATTCAGCCATGGGGAGGCTGTACGAACGCGTTGCATCGCAGCAATTTTCAGGGAGTTCTGTCGTATCCAAGGCGTATGCATTTCAGCGTGCCATTGGTAACCAGCTGCCCTTCAGTTCGATAGCATCAAGAATGTCTGCGATGTCAGGGTCCATTTACACGTCAATCAGTGTCAACGCTGTTGCGTCAAGGGTATCGGCGCTTTCCCGTTCACTGTACCTGTCTGTATCGGAAAGCTTCCAGTCCCTGTCACAGGCAACAAAGACAGCATACGCTTCCCTGTCTGCAACGTTCAGCCACGCGTCGTCAAGATTGCTTTCAGTCACAAGAGTGGCGCTGTTTGTGCATCCAATATACCAGCAAATATCACAGGCTTCTGCATCATCAAGGGCGCTATCAGCACTGAGGCTGCTTTACAGCCAGCTTTCGTTTAACGTGCTGAAAGAAAAGGTTTTGGTGATACAGCATTCAGTTTCAGGAGCGTTTAATCTGAATGCATTGTCCCAACGATTCTCGGCAATGCCAAGATACGCTTACAATTCAATAACTTCAACGTTTTCGAGGGCAGTCCAGGCAACGAAGACTGCAGTCTCCTCCCTAGGTGTCTCGCTGAATACGGGGATATCGCGCCTGGCATCATCTGTGCGGTCCCTCCGGAGTTCGCTGGATATCACGGAAGCGCAGCTTAAGTTTTCATCGGCGTTCAGGTCCTTTTATCTGGCAATAAGCAACAACGCAATGCTTTCCAGGGCAGCGTCGATTCCAAGAGCTCTTGTAAATGTCATTTCACAGAATTCTGTGGTCCGGGGGGCATTTCAATTCGTCCGCCTTCCGTACAATAAAATACAGTTCAGCCACATGGCTCAAAGAGTGGCTCAGCTAAATATGGCAATTTCAAGGTCTTTATCATTCAACGCCATTGCGTCAAAGACCGCCTTAACTTTAAGGTCAAGCGTACAATCAGTGAGCGCTTTCTTCCAGCGTACATACCAATCGACAAAAATAGCGTATTCCTCGTTGCAACTATCGTTTAGCCAGGCGCCTTACAGGATAATCTCTGCTGTAAAGTCTATCGGGAGCCAATTGTCTGTAAATTCCGCGTCGATAAGAATAACATCCATCGCAAGGTCGATTTACCAGTCAATTGCTGCATCCATGGACTCCCTTTTCGGAAGGCTTTTCAACTTCTCGTTGGCGCAACAGGTTACAGAGTCTTCCTTGTCATCACGGGCGCTGTCTGCAACAAGGTCGTTGCCAGGACAGTTCTCTCTAAGCCCGGTTGCCGGGAGAATAGGGTCGCTTGTGAGGAGAATTTCAAGTGCAATTGGCGTCAATGCGGTTTCTTCACGCATGGCTTTCGCGGTTAGATCGATTTATTCGTCATTGTCTGCAAGCTTTGGGCGCTTCATTGAAATAACGAAGAACGCATTCCCAAGAGTTGCCTTGAACTTCAACCAAATCCCCTCGCGTTCTTTGGTTGCAGGACGCTCCATAGCCAGCGGGATGAACATCAATGCAGCCTTCCTGAAGGCCGCCCAGCTTTACAAGAAAGCTTACGGAACAGTGACGTTAAACGCAAACATAGCCTTCCAGAAGATAACTTTGTACTTTGCCAACGCCTTCCAGAGCTTCAATGTAAACTCGTTGATAGACAGAGCGATCAACAGGCAGCGCCATATAACCTCGCCGATATCAGTCTCAGGGTTCGTTTCACGCGTGTCGTATCTTTCATTCAGGTTCACTAATATAATGCAGTTCTTGCTCTCAGGCAAACTGCCACCTCCGCCGTCTGCTCCAGAGCCTACAGGTCCCTCAGTTTCGGCGCCTAGCGGAGAAATTGTTTCAGGCTCGCCGATAACAGAGCCGCCGAAGCGTGGAAACATAATATTCACATCGCAGCCAGCCCTCACGGAAGTAATTGCAGGAGATTCTGCAGCGTTGGTGGTTGAGGTGAAGAACATAGGCAACGGGAGCGCCACGGCAGTTCTTTCCATGGAAGGGCTTCCGGTACAATGGGTTTCAATCCAGCCTCCCGTGATAAACCTAGGTTCCATGGAGTCAGGAAGATTTGTTGTCAATGTCATCGTTCAGAAGAACGCAAATCCCGGCGATTACCAGGCGTCTGCTGGAATAGTTGGCTATGAGAGTGCCGGCAAAGCGTCCTTCATATTGAGAGTAAAAGAGTTCCCAAGGGAAGCCGGTATAGTAACAACAAGGAACGTTAAAGTTGACGGTAACCACGGAAGAAGCACTGTAACGATAAGCGTTCGCAACGGAAATGAAAGGTTGCCCAGGGTTGACATTGTTGAAGACATAAAGAAATCAATAGCCAACAGCACTGATTACATAGAGTTCGAGCAGCGGCCAGACGAAATAATCAGGAAAGACCCGGTTGTGAGATGGTCAATAATAGATATGCAACCCAACACGACAAGAAGCTTCTCTTACAAGGTCGTTGGGTCATTGAAGGAGTATTCACCATATATCTATTGGCCGGTAAACGAGATCCGTGTGAGGAAGACAAAGATACCTGAGGGGCTTTCGCTTTCGACTCCAAAGGCGCTGGAAGTCTCACCAGGAAAGACGAAAAAATCTTCGTTTGTCATAGAAAATGCGATGAACGAGACGAGAACGCTTTCAGTAAGATTTGGATTGCCTGCAGGCTGGTCCTATGCCTCCCGTAAAAATATCACTCTCCAGCCAGGAGAGTCACGGGAAATAGAATTTTCAGTCCAAATGCCTGAACAGGCTTACCCCGGTTATTATACCGGAATGGTCATAGTAGATGCAGACGGGTTCGTTCTGATGAGGGAATATCAGATGGCGGCGCTGGGATGGAAGTTCCCACTGGAGTATCTCGCCCTTCCCTTTGCAGGTGCAGCAATCTACCTTGTTGCCAAGAGGTTGCGGGCAAGAAAGAAAAAGTGGTCTGATATGAAAAGGAAGGTAAGGAGAATGGGGAGGGCTTTGGATGAATAACTACCTGAAGGTATTGGCGGTGATTTTGGCAGTTCTTGCAATAGCGGGAGTTATGCGCATCCAGACAAACAACGTCTCTGCAAAAATCATTTCCGGCGAAGGGATACAAGTCTCAATCAATCCCGAAAGGCCGAAGATATCTGA
>JACRMZ010000001.1 GCA_016219455.1 Candidatus Aenigmatarchaeota archaeon | reverse complement strand
GGTTTAGCTCCATTATTCCCGGGAGTTCCTTGTTAACCTTCTCCAGGAATCTCTCTGGCATGTCGCCTTTTATCATGAGCGAGTCCGTGTCGCCGTAGACGACGGTGAATCCGGCTTTTTCCGCTTCACCCATCGCGCGCTGGACCCAGCTTCTTCCAAGAGCAGTGGCGGACTCGGCGCAATCCCTGGAATACCAGCGCGCTCCCGCGTAACCGTAGTACCCGTAAATAGAGTTGGCGATTATTTTCAGCGCGTATTGCCGGTTGTTTATTGAGGTTTTCTCGGATGGGCTTTTTGCATCTTTCAGCTTTTTCTTCAGCTCGGTCCGTTTTTCAACCAGTTCCTTTATCACTCCGGGAATGAATCCTGTTTTCTTGGTGCAGAACCAGCGGTCAAATCCCGGTATGCGCTCGCTGTCGCAGCATGAGCAGTTCAGGGTTGCCGGATCTATGTTGTAAGAGACAATGAGTGAAGGGTACAGTGACTTGAAGTCCATCACGGATATTTTTTCATGCAGGCCTGGTATAGGCTCGCGGACAAATCCGCCTTCGTACCGCAAGCCGCGGCGCTCTTCTATGTCCCCGTACTTTGGCCTGTTGGGGACCATCATTTTGGGGTAGGCTTTCCGCATGAGGAACCATTCGACCAGTTGGCCGTAGGTCATCCTTGAGGTGTCAAATGGAGGCTGGCCCGCTATCCTTGCAATCTCGAACGTCTGTGGCAGCAGGAGTCCGGAAAGCGAGAACGTCAGGTAAGAGTCATGTAGGCAGTAATTGCAGAGCTCATTGATGCGCTCGCCTGTGATCCAGGCGTTCCGTATGTCCTCGTACTTCATCCCCATCTTCTTTTCGCCAAGCAATTCATTGGAAACGGCATCAAGAGTCAGCGATTCGCTCTTCATCTGAGAAGCAAGCACAACAGAGACGAAGCGGTAAAGGTCTATGTGAATCCTGCCTGCAACCCTGGCGGAGCTTTCCATCGCCCGCTTGTCAAACGAAACTCTCGTTCCGTCGCGGGAAAGGATGAAAGGGACTTTGAGTTTTTCGAATCTCAAGCGCAGGACTGGGAAATCGAACCCGTCGCCATTGTACGTGACGATGACATCAGGGTCATTTTCCCGGATGATTTCAACAAACCGTGAAAGAAGCGCCTTCTCATCGGCGACGACTTCGGCGCCGTCGCATTTCCTGTAGGTGATGACCTTCTTCAGTCCATTTGCAAAAACGGAAAGCATTATGACTTTGTTCTCGCCGTTTTCCTCAAAAGTCTCTGTGTCAAATGCAAGGGTCTTTGGTTCCGGATAGGGGCCGTCCGCCTTTTCCAGCGAGCGGATATCCATAGAACGCGAGAACTTTGATGTGAACTCTTCGCCGTTAACTTCAAGCCAGTCCAGCGGATAAATGGAATTGTCAATCATGAACCTCCGGTAGAAAAGTATGTCGTATTCGAATATTTCCGAAACGCTTTGAAGCGACTTTACGGCTTCCCGTATCTGGGGGACTTCCGACGGCAGAAAGCACGTTATTTTGATGAAACTCTGGAGTGCCCCATTCAGTTCTTTCTCAACGATGTCGCAGCATTCAACGCCGCCAAGCTTCTCTATTTCTTTCGTTGCGTCCTGTGTCCCGGGGCGGGCATAAAAATACGGCTTGAATCCGCGGAAAAGCCCGAGGAAACTTTTGCCATCCTGCGTGACGCAAAAAATCCTTATCACGGGTTTGTTTCCGTCAACAACGTAATCGCAGTCGAGAAGGCAGACTCTCATAGGGGATTATTGTGGGCAATGGGATAAAAGCTATACTTCCCTCACGGCGCCGTGAGGCTTTGCTGCGCGGGACTTGGTCTCCTCGAAGATGACTTGGCACATCGGGAGCTTTGGATGGAGCTTTATGGGGCCCTTGTGGAAGTTGTATAGTTCCAGTATCTGATGGCCCTCGCTTCCGGGATGTATGAAGCCGGAGCTGACATGCACCATGAGGCCCATTTTCGCAAAGCTAGAGCGGCCTTCTATCCATCCTATGAGGTCGTCGGAAATCTTGAGTGATTCGTATGTTTTGGCAAGGACAAGCTCGTGCGGCCTGAGGAAATATCCTTCATAGTCGATTTTCAGCACCCGCGTCCGGCTCTCCAGCTCGTTCTTTTCAAGGTCAAACCTTTTCGAGTCCACGAACTCACGGACTTCAAAGCCCATGCACATCTCAAGGCTGCCTGCCTGGACGCGTTCAGAGTCAAAGGGATCGACTTTTATTCTCCCTGATTTTATTGTCTCAATTATATCCCTGTCTGAAAGAACTGCCATAATTCCATTATGCTTTGGGGATATATAAGATTTCAGAGGCGTTTGATTTTATGGCCATTATTATATCCCATAGGAAGGACCTCGACGGGATAGCGAGTGCCGCAATCCTGAAAAGGGCGCTTCCAGGGGCAAAAGTCCTTCTCATAGACTACGACGATATAAGGGAGGCGTTCAGGTCCCTGGAGGGAACAAGGGAGGAAATCTATGTTGCGGACCTCAATATCGGCGCTGCGGAAAAGAAAGCTCTTGGGAGCATCGAAAAAATAGCCAAAAATGCCAGGATACTCTGGCTTGACCACCATAACTGGGATCCCATTGTCAGGAAAGCTGCTGAAAAGCACATGACACTCATCGTTAACCGCGACAAATGCGCGTCTGAAGTCGTGTTCGACTTTTTCGGCGAAGGCGATTTTGTGGATGCGAAGATAGCCCGCTTTGCGCGTGACCAGGATTTCTACACCAAGAAAATATACGATGCCAACAGGATTTCTGACGTGATAGCTGCGCGCCACGGCAACATGCGCTTTCTGCTGTCGCTAGTTGACATGCTCTCAATGGGGGTTTTCTGGAAGGACGAGTTTGATGAGATACGGACCGAGTACATTGCAAAAAAGGAGAAGCTGCTTTTGGAATCAGTCGGGGCAATGACATATTATGAAAATTTTGCCATAACGCTGTCAAGCCCGTTGGTGCCCTCAGGGGAGATTGCCAGGGAGACGATTGAGAAAAAGAAAGTCGACGTTCTTGTGATCCTCGACCCGCGGGGTAGGATAAGTTTCAGGAGAAGGAAAGGCTCCTCCATTGATCTGAGCTTCATTGCCAGGGGCTTTGGCGGCGGCGGCCATCCATATGCGGCAGGCGCAAGTTATGGGAAACCTATTTCAAAGAAAACACTCACCTCTGCCAAAGAAGCCATTGCAGAAAAAGTCCGAAAGCGCCTTGCTGCTCGCATTTAATAACCTTTTAAGGCAATGTTCTTCATGCCTATTTCAAGGCTCCCAATCGGTTGCCCTTCGTTAGACGAGCTTCTAGGTGGCGGCATAGAGTATTCCTCGATGACGAGCGTTTTCGGGCCTGCCGGCGTCGGGAAAACGTGCTTTGCCATACAGGCAACTGTGAACTGCATAAGGGGTGGAAGAAAGGTCCTGTATGTGGATACGGAGGGCGGTTTCTCACCTGAGCGTTTTGAGCAGATATTCCATGGCAGCGCAACAAGGGACGTGATACTCATAGAGCCCAAAACATTCAAGGAGCAGGAGGACGCTGTCATGGGAATCGGCCAGATGATAAACGATGACATCGGGCTTATTGTCCTTGATTCGCTTGTAACGCTCTACCGGCTGGAGATGACAAAGGACACTCATCACGATGTCAACCGGAGGCTGGCGCTCCAACTTTCAGAGCTTTCCAAGATAAGCAGGGAGAGAAACATCCCCGTAATCATAACAAACCAGGTCTATGAGGACATCGAGAAACGCGAACTCGAGCTTGTCAGCAGGGACGTTGTCAAATATTGGGCCAAGTGCCTTCTGGAGCTGAGGCGCACTGGAAAGGGAAAGCGCGCCGCGACGATAAGAAAGCACAGGAGCAGGCCGGAAGGGGAAGAGGCGGAGTTTTCAATAACGCAGAATGGCATAGAGGATGCAAAGATCGGGATATTCGGATAGCTATGAAAGCAACGCACATCGCGATAGCAGCCCTTTCGGTTTTCATTATAGCGTCATTTTTCCTGATTCCGAAAGGGCAGCCAGCGCAGAAAAAAGCCGTCCTGTCTGATTTTGACGCAAGGATATTGTCAAGCGGCCGGCTGAACCAGAGCCTGCTCAAGGCGCAGCATATCCATGCCGACTTCGCCGTTTTCGCCAACGGGAAACAGGTGGACTTCAACAAGTCCGCATACTATGGAAAGAGCGCTTTCCTCCACATGGAGCCTGATGATGACGGAAGCACAGGCAAAAAGCTCCATATGCACTCGACTAACGTGCCCCTGTGGGTCTTCTTTGAGAGCATAGGGATGGAGTTCGGAAGGCAGTGCCTGGTGGCTGAAACCAAGGACTGCGGCAATGTCATGTTATTCGTCAACGGAACACAAAACAACGGCTACGGGGACTATGTTTTTGGCAACGGTGACAGGATATTGATAACCGCAAACCCGAAAGACATTGATGGTGAAAAAGCCATCGTAACTAGCTACTCCGAAAAGCAGTGATTTTAATTAGCCCGAAGAATTATGATACATGCGTTTAGCGTTCATCTTCATCGTTCTTCTGTCATCGCAGGCATTCGCATCGGAAGTCATGGAATTTGAAATGAAGGGCGCCATGACATTTGGAGCCGTCAATTCGTTTTCTGAAGCGCTTGCAGATGCGGAGGAAAAAAGGATTCCATTGGTCCTTTCCATAGAGAGTCCTGGAGGCTCTGTCGAAAGGTCCCTTGACATGCTCAAGAGGATAGAGGGCTCAAAGGTCCCGGTAATAACATTCGTTTCAGGAATAGTTTCAGGTTCTGCCGCAATACCTGTTTTAGGGAGCCACGCACTTTTCATGGCTCCGCATGCTTCACTTGACTTCACAGTCCCGATTGAAGTTTCTACTTCCGGCTACCATATTGCAGGTTACACTGATGCGGTTGTTGCAAGGATGGAATCTGTTTCCCTTTCAATGGGAAGGAAATTTTCCCCCATGAGTTTAGGGACGGAGCTTAGCGCAGATGACGCCAAAAGGCTTGGAGAAATAGACGGAATAGCAGTCAGCAAAGCAGATGCCCTCAACGCTTCGGACGGCAAAAGCGTTGAAACGTCGCTGGGAAAAGAGGCAATTTCGACAAAGGACATCGTGATGAAAAAACATGACGAATCCGTTTTGGCAACAATCCTTGCATATCTTTCCAATCCTGTTTTATCGCTCCTCCTTCTGATATTCGGTGTTTATTTGACAATGTTCGGCTTCGCTTCATCGGGGTTCGGCGCCGAGATGATGGGAGTAGGGATGCTGGCAATAGGTGCCATTGGAACGCTTTTCAATGTCGGCATTCCAGGAATAATTCTCCTAGTCATCGGAGTCGCGTTCCTGACGCGGGAAATACACACGCCGGGATTCGGGCCAATGGGGGCAACTGGAATACTTCTGATATGCGCCGGAAGCATCCTGCTTGCGCCAATAAGTCCTGCATGGTCGTTTTCCCACGAGTACAACAACGGCCTTTTGCTTTCAATCTCCGGAACATCCATAGCAGTCGCGTTCTTCCTCATCTTTGCATTCCGCTCTTTCTACCAGGTCCCTTCCAAGGAGCCGTTCATGGACAAGCACAGGGGTCAGTTGGCAACGGCGGAAGACGACTTGGGCAGGGGCAAAGAGGGCTACATATCTTTCATGGGGGAGAGATGGAAAGCCGTATCAAACGACGAGATAAAAAAAGGCGATAGTGTTGTAATAACAGGGACAAAAAGGGATGCGACGACCGTGAAAAAGGCCCACTAGCGATTGATTTTTAATACTGCAGCCAACCCGATGATTACAACAAGCAATGAAAAAATCGAAATAAGCGTTGTGTCGTTTCTTTCCACTATCACGCTTCCTTGGGCAAACGCGGCGCTTTTCCCTATCGTTGCTATGTATGTGACAGTCATTGCAGGAAACAAGTCGCCGTTGTAATCCTTGGAAGGGGCGACCCTCACGGATAT
>JACRMZ010000097.1 GCA_016219455.1 Candidatus Aenigmatarchaeota archaeon | reverse complement strand
TTGATGGTGAACGGAACATTTTTAGATACCCGCCGTTAGTTTTGTAAACCTTCGAAAGTTTATTGCACTTGCCAAAATCCTCAAAAGCTTCCGCGGCACCCCATTTTTTACGTTCAAACAAGCCTTTCATATCAATCATCCCTTAAAGTGGTTTTTTAATTCTTCAATGGCTTCCTTTGACCAGATGGTCAATCGTGCGCCGTGAGCGCCTGGTGACAATATTTCAGCATTGAGCGACTTAACGTCAGAAACGTGGGCGCCCAAAATGTTTCCGGCCGCTTTCAAAACGGTCTCGGTATTTTTCACAACGAAAAGCGGACCGATTTTGGTTTTGTATTTCCTTCCACGCATTTTCCCTTTCCCGGCGCGGATCTTCTTTTCAGAAGTCCTTTCAACTTCTTCGGAAAGCCCGATTTTCTCCAGGAACGCCAGCATATCCTTCGTTTTTTGGAGCTTCTCAATGCCATCTACTATGATAGGGACTTCCTTGAAAATGTGGCCCCGTTCTTTTACAGCATCGATGTTTGCAGTCGCTGCAATCGCGCTCATCAGTGCAAACTTGCTTTCCTTGCTGTTTATCTTCTGGGTCCATATTGCCTCAGGTTTCGGGGGGTGCGCCCTGCGGCCCTTTACGGCCTGCGGCACTGTACGCGCTCTCATGTTAAGATGCCCTGGAGCATGCCCGTGGATTCTTGCCATCCTTGCCATTTCACGGTTCATCATAAGCTGGTCAGGTGCAACGTGACGCGAGCCTTCGTAGTGTGCCGAGGACCGCTTGCCGGCCATCCAGTCCGTGCCGTATGCCTGCCGTTCATTTGCCTGGAATGCCAGAACCGCTCTCCGTATTAAATCCGGCCTGTAAGGTGTTTTGAAAACTACAGGGAGCTCTATGGTGCCGTTATTTTTCCCTGCCATGTCAATAATGTTTGCTTTCACAAAATCATGCCTGTTGTGTAAGTAACTCAACGTTCTTGAATTCATACCTGTATTGCTGCGTCGTCCTTATCGGAGCCCTTAGGACTACCAAACGCTTCTTGGGTCCCGGCAGGCTCCCGTCTATTATGCAGTAGTCGGAGTTCACTTCGCCGTAGTTTACAAACCCGCCCTTAGGATTCACCTTTTCCTCATTGCCTATCTTGATAATCGCCTTGTTGAACTCCGTGCGTCTGTGGTAGCCGTGCTGGCCTGGGAAATTGACGCTGAATAGAAGCCTTCCGATTCCTTCAGAGCCAATGGCGCCGACTTTCCTGTGCCCGCGCTTTTTCTTCCGTGTAAGGATCTTGACTCCGAACCTCTTGACGCTTCCTGTGAACCCTTTGCCCTTTGTGACGGCAATGGCGTCAATATACTCCCCTTCCTTGAAGATGTCTTTTATCGTTATCTCCTTGCCCAACTTTTCCTGCACATAAGTCAGCTGCTTCCCGATTTCTCCGCCCAATGGAATCTCAAAGATTTCCGGTTCCTTTTTTCCAATTCCTGATGCGCGGGGCTGAGTCGAGCAGACCAGGCGGATTTCCTTTATTTTTTCGTGCTTAAGGGAATCGAGTCCCTTCTTGCCGATTGAAACTCTCCCTTTAAGGTCCTTGGGAACTTTGTCTTCGGAGCAGAATATTGTCGTAACGGGGTCGTCATTGTACCCGCGAGCGCCAATAACAAAAATAGGAGGGCAGTCGATTACTGTAACGGCCTTGGCGACATTCTGCCCAAGTGTCACAGAACCTTTCCGGTTGTCCTTCAGTATCGCAGTCAGCATCCCTGCCTTGTATCCGGCAAAGGCGATTGGCTTTGCGTCCTTGGAAGCAGGCCAGTTTTCAATTGAAGGAAAGATTCTTTTGGCTCGTTTCCTGGGCCAGTAGCCCAAGCTCCCCGAACGCGGTTTATGTACCCATGGCATAATTATCCTTGCATATTACCTATCGTCCAGTATAAATACTTCACCTTTTTCTTACATCTTTACAGAGGGTGGAAATGGGAATAAAACGGTTTTTTGGGATGGCTGACGGAATAGAGGGCTTTGCCGGGAAGTGCAAAAAGAAGGGCATAACGAACGCGAAGCTTTCTGGCATGATAAACTACAAGAAACGGTTCAGCCCGGCACATGGCTCGTCTATATACAGGGACGTTGAACTCGAACTGCACGCGGACTCTTTGGACAGTGATGGGTTTACAGAAGTCTCGTACAAAGAAAGCAAATGCGAAAACAATGGCTGCGGGCAAGGGTGCGAGAGGATGTACAATGACTCGTTATATGAATCGCTGTTCCAATGGAGGGATTTTTTGAACTCCAACGGGATCTCTACAAACTACGACGGGAAGAAAAAGGAAGCCCTCTAGATTTATGGGCCCGTTTGATGAAGCCTACGAAGATTTTCTTGCCAACAAACGCGAGGCAAAACGCTACCAAATATCGGATTATTTCATCACGCTGATAAGGGGCGAGAGTTCTGTTGAAATCCACAAGCACAAAGACGGTTTCAAATGCGTTCTGAGCAGGGACTTTGAGAATGACCGTGAGCTGATAATGATCACATTCGATCACGGCTTCCATGAGATGTTTTCCTTCGGGGAGCATCACGGCGAGAGGGAGTTCCGCAACGATGACGGTGATTCGATACTCCTTATGGGAAACAAGATGCGCGCCACGCTTGACAAAAAGTACGGCTCCCTCATAGGGAAAATTCTGGATTATTATGAGCTTGTGGAAAAGTAATCGAAATCATTTCCATTAGAAAGCGGCAAAAGGCTGCATGGCGCTGGGAGAGGGATTTGAACCCCCGCGAGCTTTCGCTCACCAGATTTCCAGTCTGGCGCCTTGGACCAGGCTTGGCCATCCCAGCAAACTTTTTTCTATTGGTGAGCCATCTTTAAAAGGATAGCTTTGGGCAGTGAAGACCAGAAAAAATTAGCCTCCCACCAAAACACTCTACGTACTAAACGCCAATAAAAGCAACGGCTATAAAAACTTTCTCTCTAAGATTCATCTATGAGCCTTGACGAGTTGATGGAGATTCTTGCGTGCCCCAAATGCAAGGGCGACTTGGAGCTGAAAAAAGAGCAGGATGCCATATTTTGCCACAACTGCCGTTTGAAGTACTCGATTATCGATGGAATACCTGATATGCTCATCGAGGACGCCCACAGGTTCTAACAAAAAGTTAACCCCCGCGCTAGTTTAGCTTTTATTTATTGTCTCTTGATTGTGTCATGGGTGATAGAAATGTCAAAGTTCCTACGGTTAGATGAGGGAAAGAAGTCTCTTGAAGCGGCGATAAAGACGTACGCTGACGAGAAGGGAAACGAGATAAGCCTCGTGAGCTGCGTTCACGTTGGCGAGAGCGAGTTCTTTAATGAGATAAAGAGTTACTCCGATTCGAAGGAGAAAGTCCTTTATGAGGGAGTCGGGAGCAAAGACGCGCGCGGAAAAGGCCAGCGTGATATGTTTGGAAATATCATGAACGAAGGCATGGCGTGGTTCATGTCAATGATGACTGGAGGCCTGAAGTACCAGACAAAAGAAATCGATTACTTCAACTTAGGGGACAACTGGGAGCCGTGTGATGTCTCGATGGATGAGATGATACAGAACTCATTGAACCCGGAGCAATTACAGAAGCTCATAGGGACAATGTTTTCCCAAGACAACGCAAAGATGGCTGAGCAGATGAAAGCCCAGAAATCCATGAGCCAGAGGGAGATGATCGCACGAACAGTAACAGGCGACGGCCCGTTGCCAATGGAAGACATGTACATTGCAAAGGGAAGGAACGAAGTTGTCAACCAGAGGCTTAAAAGCATCTTCGATTCCAAGGAAGCAAATGAAGTTGCAGTGTTCTACGGCGCTGCCCACATGACTGGGATAGAAGAGTACATAACCAAAGAGCTTGGTTTCAAGGAAAAGGACGAGAAGTGGGTAGAAGCTTTCAAATACTAAGCCTTTTTGGGGCCGAAGGGCCCGCATTTATTTTTTGCTTCAGCCATCACTAGATTTGCCCCGTGGGTGAAGAGATAGCGAAATATTGGCCTCTTTAGCGCGAAACCCATTTAAGCTACCATTATAATTAGTTAACATGCCGAGGTAGCGAAGCCAGGTCCAAAGCTGGATCTACGTATCCGCTGACTTAACGCGCCGGACTTGAATACTCGACGTCAGTCGAGGATGAGCTCATGGCTTGACTCTGAATGGCGGAGATGATGAATCGACAGGCATTGCCCTGTAAAGAGATCCGGTGAGCTTTTGCTCACGGGGGTTCAAATGAGCCCTTCTTTTGGGAAAAGAAAGCTCCCTGTTGTTGGGGGCTTCTCCAGTAAAAGGAAGGGCTCTGAGTGTCCCTCCCTCGGCGCCAAACTCCACGACGTTTAATACGAAAAACAGAATACAATAGAGTTAGGAGAAACGTGTGGTTCCAAACAAGCACATCACAGATAAAATAAAAATAACTTCAGTGTTAGCATTAGCCCTGATTGTTGGCTGTGTTGGTCAGCAAGGTCAGGCAGGAAAGTTAGATGTGCTTGAGGATCCTGTCATTTTTCATAACAAAACCGGATTTAATTTGAGTCAAATTGTAGATACAGAAGAATACAAGTTTCACGTTCCTGAAGGATGGTGGTCGTTGGATAAAGAATATGTAAAAGGGACCCACTTGGAAACGTATTACAGAGGGGACGGAGTTACGTTTAAACCTTTTTACAAAAACGGTCCAGTTATCGTGAACTTGTGGAGTCTTACAAGTAGAAAATACGCCTCGCTTGAAGAAGCGACGGATGATTGGAAAAGTGGGTATACCTCCAACAAAGACAGAGTTTTCTATGATCAATATCCGGCAAAAGGCCACAAAATACGCCTAAAGGATGGAAAAATCGCATCTGTTATGCATGTAAACTTCTACAGACTTTCGAAAGAGCTTAACCAGAGCCGTTTTGATATGCTGGTATTCAATGAGGTGTCAGGAAAGACGCATGGCTTAACAATGACGGTTGAGTATTTGTCAGCCTTTGGTGACATAGAGGGGGATCTTTCATTTCCCAGCCTTGCGGAAGGTATTTTCGAAACATTTGAGATAAAATAAGGCTTCTATGCACGTAAAATCCACTTTCGGAATTACTTGCGGTTCAGAAAGGTTTATATATGCTTGGTCTCAAAATAAAAGACGTAATCGAGGGATAAAGAGGGAAATTTTTGGATAAACAGACCAACAAGGACGACGGGAGGGGAATCGTCAGATTCCTCGGCGCAGACTTAGACGGAAACAGGGGCGTGAGGAATGCGCTTCTCAAAGTGAAGGGGATAAGTTTTTCCATAGCAAATGCGATGCTGAAAAATGCAGGCATTGACCCGAATGCAAAAATGGGCCAGCTTTCTGAAGCAGACGTTGACAAATTGAAAGGCACTCTTGAAAAACCGACGTTCCCGAAATATCTTCTCAATCGCAGGGACGACCCATTCACCGGAAAAACATCCCATCTTACTTCAGCAGACCTTGACATAACCCACAGGCAGGATCTTGAATTCGTCAAAAGATTAGGTTCATACAAGGGAGTCAGGCACAGGAAGGGGTTGCCAGTGCGCGGCCAAAGGACGAGGTCATCTTTCCGTACATCCAAGGGAGCGCTTGGTGTCATAAAGAAAAAGGAAGTGCGCTCAGCAGCCGCAGCCCCTGCAAAGGCGCCGGCAAAGAAAGAGGAAAAGAAGAAGTGATTTTATGGGGCATCCAAGAAAACAGAAGAAGAAGTATTCCCGCCCGCTTAAGCCTTGGGATGAGGCGCGGATAGAGAAGGAAGGAAAGATAATGAAGGAGTTCGGCCTCAAGCGGAAGCAGGAGATTTGGAAGGCAGAGGCAAAGCTCACGAGCATAAGGGGGCTTGCAAGGTCTCTCCGGGCGCAAAGAAACGAGAAGACTGAGAAGGAATTCCTTGCAAAGCTTGATAAGTTGGGGCTCATCGAGAGTCCGACACTGGACAGCGTGCTCAATGTCAGGCTCGAAAACATACTTAATCGAAGGCTTCAGACAATAGTCTTCAGGAAAGGCCTTGCCTCAACTGCAAAGCATGCAAGGCAGCTCATAGCGCATGGCCTCGTCCTTGTGGGGGAAAGGAGGCTCAAGTGGCCTTCGGCAATGATACCGAAGTCTCTTGAAGACAAAATAACTCTCAAGGTGAAATGATGGCAGACAAAACAGGGATCGTCAACGTTTATTCCTCAGGGAACAACACCATAGTCCACGTTACCGATATAACAGGCGCAGAGACGATAAGCAGGATATCAGGCGGCATGATGACAGATAAAGACAGGGAGAAGGGCTCATCATTTCCAGCAATGCAGGCTGCCAGAAAAGCGGCTGAGCAGGCGATGGAAAAAGGCGTCACGAAGGTCTACATAAAAGTCCGCGCACCAGGCGGCCATGATTCAAAGAATCCCGGGCAGGGCGCACAGCCTG
The DNA here is from genome assembly GCA_016219455.1 of Candidatus Aenigmatarchaeota archaeon. Taxonomy (GTDB): domain Archaea; phylum Aenigmatarchaeota; class Aenigmatarchaeia; order PWEA01; family JACRMZ01; genus JACRMZ01. Next base: position 11,230 of record JACRMZ010000097.1, on the reverse strand, counting down.
CAATAAGGGCAATAGCAAGAGTCGGTTTAAGGATAATAGGCATAGAGGACGTTACTCCCATACCGCACGATACGACAAGAAAGCCAGGCGGCAGGAAAGGAAGGAGACTGTAGTCTGAAAGGTGGAAAATGAAAATCAACATAATAGAAAAGAAGGACAACAAGGTAAGGATGTCAGTTGAGGGCGTTTCAACGGCTTTCATGAACTCGTTTCGGAGAGCAGTCATGACAGCGATACCAGTCCTTGCTGTAGATTACATCAAGGTCACTGAAAACAACTCGGCACTTTTCGATGAGCTCATTGCCCAGAGGTTGGGGCACATACCATTGTCTTCAGACGTCGCTTTCAAGATGAGGAGCGAATGCGATTGCAAAGGCGAAGGGTGCAGCAATTGCCAAGCCGTGTTTACGCTGGAGGCAAAGGGGCCATGCATGGTTTATTCAGGCGACTTAAGATGCCCGGAGGGAGTCAAGCCCGTTCATCAGAACATGCCCATTGTGAAGCTTCTTGAGGGCCATCATGTCAAGCTTGAGGCGTTTGCACGCCTTGGTGTGGGCAAAGAGCACAGCAAGTGGCAATCCGGAATCGCAAGCTACCAGAATTATCCATCAGTGAAGGTCAACAAACGGAAGATAGACAACGCCGAGGAGATAGTTGACATTTGCCCGACAAAAGTTTTTGAGATGGGAAAGGAAGCCCCCCTTGTGAAGAACGAGGAGAAATGCACGCTTTGCAATCATTGCGTTGAAGTCGCCGAGCCCGGCGCGATAACCATAAAGGGCATCGATGACAGCTTCATTGTGATGGTCGAGAGCTACACGATACCAGTCGAGCAGATTGTGGATCGGGCATGCGAGATAATAAAGGGCTGGAGCTCCGAAGTCGCGAGTTTCGAGAAGGATTAATAGAATTCCGTCCAATCATAAAGCGATGAGGAAGCTTGAGTTCGTTGAAATCCCCTACGTTGGGGTCGAGTTCAGGGGACAGGGGCTGAAGTTCGGCTTCAAGGAGCTCATCAAACCGGACAGCGAGATAATTTTTTATTCGACTTCTTTGAAGGAGGATGCGGTAAAGGAGTACATAGGCAATGAGAAAACTCTGAATACTATCATGACATCGTACGACGCGTTCTGTGGCGGTTATTTCGGGATTCTTTCAAGCTTCAACCCAATAACCGCGGCGCCAGCCGCGGCTTTCTTCGGAGCGTTGACGTGGCGTGAGGCAGGCAAGAGGAGGTCGTTCAACAACGCGCTCCGGAAGCTTTCTCCAGAAAGCATCGTTGATGTCGACAGCAGCTCCCTTCTGGAAATCGGCGTTTCGGAAAAACTTGAAGAAAAGATCCAGAAGTATTACGACCTTGCGCAGGAGCGCGAAGACTCCTTTGGTTCAGGCGCAAAGGGCTGGTTCAAAAGGAACTTCTCAAAGTACGAAAGCGACGAGATGATGAACTACAGATTGGATGAAATATACCCAGTTTTCGAAAAGCTGGAGAAGAACTCGCGTGACAAATGGAACGAGACGGGCAAGAAGGAGTTTTATTACATTTCCGAAGGGTACGGCCGCGTAAACGAGCGGCTTTCCTTCAGGGGAAGGCATGAGCAGAAGCCCATCTGAGATTTATAATCAGGCGAGAAAACACAATTAAGCGGGGGTACCCAAGCGGCCAACGGGGCAGGACTTAAGATTGGCTTCTTAAGTATCGAGCTTGATGCAATGAAGATATCCTGTGGCTTAGTGCCTTCGAGAGTTCGAATCTCTTCCCCCGCACCAGAAACTTTTCGTCATAGGCTAGAAGATGCCCGAGGGCTACCACACAATACTACGAAAAGTTTCATCAAATCAAATATTAGAACCTTGTTATTCAGTCATCGAATATGTCACGACAGCCACTTAGTGATAAACTCAAACAAGAAGTTTTAGAGAGAGATAAGAAGTGTGTTTCGTGTAGAGGTAAGAATGATTTGGAAATTGCACACGTAGAAGGATACGAATTTTCTCAAAGTCATGATAAATCAAATTTGGTGACTCTTTGTAAAATATGTCACCTGTTTTTTGATGAAAGAGTGGTATATAAACAAAGAATAAAAAACGCGAAACATTGGTGGTTTCCACCCGTAAAACATGAATGGTGGGTATATCCTGGAGATACAACGGGAGTTCTTGATTCCGTCATTTTTACCAAATATAGAGCCAATATTATGAAAAACATTCTGAGTTATGTTAATTCTATTAACACCGAAGACGAGCTAAAGTTTTCTGTCTGGACAACAAGAAAACAAAAGCCAAGTTACACTTACACACAAACATATAAGCGGGGCAGATTGATTCAAAACAGAAATAAAGATAAAGACGGCTGGATTTACCGTTGATAGAGCGGTTAACAATCTAAACGCTTATTTAAAGTTTGCCTTAGAATCGTTTCCATGGTCAAGAAAGGTGGAAACAAGATATTCATAATATGCCCTGTCAGGGGTGCGGACCCCAGGGACCAGTTTTTCCTTGAGACTTACGTTTCAATGCTTGAGGAAATGGGGTGCGATGTTCACTATCCTGCAAGGGACACGAACCAGTACGACCCTCAGGGTCTCGGATACAACATCTGCCACGAGAACAGGGACGCTATGAAGTGGGCAGACGAAGTCCACGTCTACTGGACAAAGGAGAGTGAGGGAAGCAGGTTTGATCTTGGGATGGCGCTGATGAAAGAAAAGCCCGTGTTTTTGATAAACAAATGGGATGTGAAAAGAACGCCGCACAAGAGCATACAGAACGTCCTCCTTGGGCTTGATGAGAAGTACGATACGGAATGATTTACAAGGTTTCCGTCAGGCTCCACAGGGATTTTATCGAAGTAAACGGCGATGAGATTACTGTGGGTGTTTTATCGCCGCCTCAGAAAGGAAAAGCCAATAAAGAGCTCATTGAAAAGATATCCTCCTATTTCAAAGTACCCAAAGCCAGCGTGTCCATTTTGTCAGGAGCAGGCTCGCGGAAGAAGATGATAGAGGTCATTTAGCCTGTTTTTCTATGTCCTTCCGCATCTCCTCGACAATCTTCTTGACGTGCTCTGATATGCGGGATTTCGTGCTGTCGCTAACTTTGAAGCCGAATATTTTTGTTGCAGTTGATGAAAGAAACGCGGACATCCACTCCAATATTACATGTTCCACCAGCTTGTCCTCGCCGTCTATTTTGAACGCGACTTCGACTGGATTGACGTGCCTGTATGAGAAGCTTATCGACTCCCCGTTACGTTTCATCACGACTGCGCGAGAATCCCCCTTTATCTCGGAGGCAATCTTGAACCCCTCTGCCTCCAGGACATTCTTCAGCAGCCTGTAGGCAACGTATGCCATCTCGTAGTTTTCAAACGTCGCGGAAATCATTTTTTCACCTCTTCTTTGAAAAGCCTTGAAAGTATGATTGGGGCAATGAATGTAGTCACAAGCGTCATGAAAGCGACTGTGCCGAAAATCCAGATCGGTATTATGCCAACAATCAGGGCGTATGCTTCTATTATCAGCGCGACCTCCCCACGGGGAATCATCCCAACGCCTATGATAAGCGCCTGCCGTTTGCTGAAACCCAGGGACTTTGCGGCAATGCCGCATCCCAGAAGCTTGCCAACTATTGCCAAAACGGTTATGATGATTGCAAGGTGGATGCCTGACAGAAGCGACCCGATGTCTATGAGCATCCCAACGCTTGAGAAGAAGACGGGGACCAAAATGAATGAAATCGGCTTTATCCTCTCCTTCATCGTGTGCACAACATCAGTCTTTGAGAAAAACAATCCCGTTGAAAACGCGCCGATAATAAGTGCAAGGCCGATTTTCTCCGCCACATAAGCCCCTATGAGGCTCGAGACAACGGCTATGGTCGTCACGCTTCCCGGAGTTTTGAACTTCTTGATGAATGCCGTTGTCTTGGCATGAAGCTTCAGCCCGCCGTAGACAAGGGCAGCGAGGAAAACAGTCCCCATCGCCGAGACCTTTAGTATCGGGCATGTCGCAAGAGTTTGCAGCCCTGAAATCCTGCAGAATTCGAATCCCTGCTGCGTGGTTAATCCTACAACCATTATGAGGATGAGGATGCCAAGGACATCATCTATGACGGCAGCGGAAAGTATCGTCGTCCCTTCAACACTGTCCAATTTTTGGGCATCTTCCAGAAGCCGTGCAGTAACGCTTACAGATGTTGCTGTAAGAATCGCGCCGACAAAAAGTGCCATTGCAAAAAGGTTGCTGGGAACAGCCGGCATCAGGTCAGACAGCAAATACATCGAAGAGAAACCAAGGCTGAAAGGAAGCAGCACTCCTGCAATCGCTATCACGAAGGATTTTTTACCAGACGCCAATACGGTGTTTATGTCTATCTGCAGCCCGACATAGAAAAGAAGCACTATAGCGCCCACCTGCCCCAACGAGAACATGACAGTGTTTGTGGGATTCGTCAGGTCCGTTATCGGGGATGAGAACAGCTGCCCAATGGATATGGGCCCCAATTTAACCGGGATTCCGCCAAGGGCATGGTAGCCAAGAAGAATGCCAGATGAAAGCTCCCCCATGACAGATGGAAGCTTGAAAACACGCTCAAAAAGCTCCCCGAAGACCTTTGCCGCCATCAGGATGATGGCAAGCGTTATAATGACCCCAATTACCGGGAGCTCCATAGAGAATAGATGTTCCGGGTGCAATATAAAAGAATAAATACATAGAATCACGATTGAGAGTGGTATGAGAACAGGCCCTACTAATCCGGTGCTTCGGGGAACCATAAAGGCCTTGGAAAGCGCAGGCAAGAACGGCAAGATATGGAAGGATTTAGCGGAACGCTTGTCAGTTTCAACAAGGATACGCGCTTCAGTAAACCTCGCAGTCATAAACAGGCATGCGAAAGACGGCGAAGTGATTGCCGTTCCAGGGAAGGTCTTAAGCTACGGGAACATTGACAAGAAGCTCACGATAGGGGCGTTTTCGTTTTCATCGCAGGCGGCAAAGAAGATAGAGAATGCTGGGGGAAAAGTCTCAAGCCTTGAGGAGCTTGCGCATAAGAATCCAAAAGGAAACAAGATAAGGATAATGGTCTGATATGGAAATAGTCGATGCAGAAGGTCAGGTAATGGGCCGTGTCGCAAGCATTGTCTCCAAGTTGCTTGTTGTCGGCGAGAACGTCACTGTGATAAACTCTGAGAAGGCAATAGTTTCAGGCAAGCCGCAAATCACGTTTACATTTTACGCTGAAAGGCTCACGAAAGGTGATGTGCATCACGGTCCGTTCCCGCAAAGGGCACCCAACCTTATTTTCAGGAACGCTGTAAGGGGAATGCTTCCAAAAACGCCGCGCGGAAGGGATGCGTTTAGGCGGCTGAAAGTTTACAACGACAACCCCACGGGCAAGCAAGGCAAGAAGCTGGTGAAGACTGGGAAAAACCTCAGGGCCCGTTACGTAACGCTCAGGGAGATTTCAAAGAACATCGACAAAGGGGGCAAATGATAATGGCAGCAAAACAGAAAAAGAGTTCAGTCATAGTTGGGGAAAGGAAGATGTCAAAGGCGATTGCAACTGTGAAGCCTGGCAAGGGCATTATCAGGATAAATGGCTCGCCTATAGACACGGTAGATGATGAAATGCTAAGGCTTATGATGGAAGAGCCGCTGACAATCGCAGGTGATGCCGCCAAGCAGGTTGATATTGACATCACTGTGAAAGGCGGCGGGCCTGTTGGCAGGACGGAAGCGATACGCCAGGTTATTGCACTGGGGATACTCAAGATAACAAAAAACAAAGAACTCCATAGGATGTTTGAGATGCATGATCGGAACATGCTGGTTTCAGACCCGAGGCGGACAGAGCCGCACAAACCATCCCGCTCGTCAGCCGGTCCCAGACGCCACAAGCAGAGGTCAAAAAGGTGATTGAATGATAATACCAATCCGTTGCGTGACGTGCGGCAAGCCGGTGGCGCACCTATGGGAAAAATACCAACAGGACGTTGCAGGCGGCAAGAAGCCCAAGGCAGTTCTTGATGAACTTGGGCTGGAGCGCTACTGCTGCAGGACATTGTTCCTGACGCACGTTGACATAATCGACGATGTCGCAAGGTTCAAGAAGTAAGCCCAATTCTCTGGTGGCCAAGCCGTTTGCGCTTACGTTGTGTTTGCATCTTTAATTTCTGAATATTTGCTAAAATGAGATGTTTCCTATTGCCAGGCGAAAAAGCTTAAATTATATTCAGCCGAAAGCGCCGTTAGAAGCCAGAAAACGCCTTTTAAGCACGTATTTCCCCTCAAAGGCATATATAAATCGTTTATTATACTATATTAGAGTAATGAAGAAACTCTTGGCGCTCTTCTTGCTTCTCAGTGTTGCCACGGTTTTTGCAGACCAGGCGGTAGGGATAGAGACTGAGAAAAGCTGCCTCACGTATCCGGCTGATTTCAAGGCAACTATAATAAACTACCAGGACAAGACGGACACCTTTGGCTTCAGCATCCTTGGCCCGTACAGTTCATGGGTCACTTACAATGACAGGTTTGTGACGCTTCCGCAGGGTAAGAAGGGGACAATAAGCCTTTCAATCATTCCGCCAAAGAACATTGCTAATGGATTCTACAACTTTGAAGTGTACAGCTATTCAACAACTGATAATTCGATCAAAGCGTTTGGGAACATTTGCATGGCAGTCATAGAAAACTTCAGGGCCGGGATAAAGACGGTTGAGACTGCAGGCGAAGTGATACCCGGCCAGGCAATCCCGCTGTTTGTAACCGTGAACAACTTCGGCTCGAGGTCGATGGATAACGTGAAGCTTGACGTGTCGGTTTCCGGTCTCGGCAAGTTCACCAAAAGCTTCAACCTGGCAGATGGAGAGACATCCGTAATAAGGTTTGACATACCTACGGCAGATTCGGCTGTTCCAGGCAAATACGATGCTTCAGTTTCCATGGAGTTCAGGGGAACCAAAGTTTCAGAATCAAAGGCGTCTTTTAGCATAAAGGAAATAAACGAAATAGCAAAAACGGAGACGAAAAAATGGTCGCCAATAGCCGACTTTAGGACGATAAACGTCAAGAATATCGGAAATGTCGTGGCAAGCAAGCAGGTGGAAGTGAGTGTTCCGGGCATCTGGAGCTATCTAATTTCAGCAAAGAATGCGCAGTCCTTCGCTGCGGGCGCGTTCACAAAGTATGTCTGGACGGTAAACCTCCTTCCAGGCGAGAGTGTCCAGCTATTCTACACAATAAATTACTGGCCAATCCTACTGGCTTCCATAGCGTCGTTTTTCATAGTCTCAAGGTTTTATTTCACAATCAGGAATGTCAAGATTTCCAAGACGGCGTTTGATTACGGCAAGGAGTTTAAGGTTGCGCTTGAGATAAAGAACAACACGGGCAGGCCATTGAAGAACGTCGTCATAAGGGACTTTGTGCCTTCCATAGCAAAGCTCAGCGGCTTCAATATGGTCCGTCCGGATGTCCTATCGCGCAAGAACGGCGTGGAGCTTGAATGGAAGTTCGATGAGCTTATCCCAGGCGAGGAACGCATACTGACATACGGCCTGATGCCTCTTTTGGGGACGCCTGACTACTTCATGCTTCCAGGCGCCAAGATAAGCGGCGAGCACGAAGGAAAAATGTTCATAGACATTTCTGATTACACAAAGCTTGGCGGCATGCCCAATGAGAATGCCGGTTTTGAGAAGAAAGCGTTCTAGTTATTTGTGATACCAATAAAAGATGAGGATGCTGGGAAAGGCATCCCACCGGCGACGGTTTCGTTGATTGCCATCAACATAGCGGCGTTTTTGCTGACAACAGACAGGGTCTATGAACAGTACGGGATGGTTTCTGCCGACATATTGAAGCTGTACAACATACGCACCATTGTAACATCCCAATTCATCCATGGGGACATTGCGCACCTTCTTTTCAACATGTGGCCATTGTTGATTTTCGGCAAGAGCGTCGAAAAGCGCCTTGGAAAAGCAAAGTTCATCGCGTTTTACATAGTAGCCGGCGTGGCTGCCGGGTTTGTGAACGCACTCTTCACGCCGTTTTCACATGAGATTACAGTCGGGGCGTCTGGCGCAATAGCAGGAGTGATTGGAGCGCACATGGCGTTGTTCCCAAAGAACTACATACTTACGTTCCTTCCTGGGCGATACGACCCCTTCATCCATGTTCCTTCGTATTATTGGGCGCTGTTCTGGCTGGCAGTCCAGCTGGTATACGGAATATTTTCATTCTTCACTTCTGCTGACATCGCATATTGGGCGCACGTTGGAGGGTTTCTTTTCGGCTATATCGTTTTCAGGAAGATTCGAGCTTGAATGCGTCGTGGTATTCGTCAAAAATGTACTTTGGGTAGAGCTTCATCAGGCCGCGGGCCATCCCCAGCTCCCTGCTTTCAATGACATCAAGGTTTGCTTTCACAGAATCGAATTCGTCAAGAAGCGATTTGTCAACTCCGAGTTCCGCAAGGTATGATTCTATCTCATCAAACGATTCCTTGACTTTCTCCTTCGTGAACTTTTTCTTTATCCACGAGTTGTCCCCGTATCCGTATAAATCAAGCACGCGGGAGCCCAGCGGAACCATCCCATCGCTTGTCATATCCACATATCTTGAATATCCCCAATACGCGGATTTCTTAAACGATGACCATTTGTTTTTCGTGAGCTTGTTCATCCCCCTGTCGGCTTTTGCCCACCCCTGCCAAGCCGATATTTTTTTCGCACCCCTGCCTATTTTCATGAAACCCCCCGCCATCTTTGAGGAGATTTTTTTCCTAGTAATATGCTCCTTTTTTGGTCCGTGGCTTCTCCCGGCAAATGGGCGTTTAAAAGCGTCCTTTATCTTGTTTCCCGCCTTAACGAGCCTCTTGGCCGACGGCCTGTTGCTTTCATTCAGCGCCCTCCGTGCCCTTGCAGGAAGCCTCCTAACCATCCGTATCCCCATGTAGAGTGGAAAAGACGATGCCGGCCCCAGAAGGGTGTATGGACTAAGGCCTCCAAAAGACAGCCCCATCAAAACACCGGTGGTTACATAGCCGTCTATTGCCCTTCCGCGCGATTCCCGCTTTATCTTCTTCTCAAGTTCAGTCTCATCGAGGTTAAGTGACCGTATTGCTCCCTTTCGCGTTAGCGGTATAACGTAGTTGTTAACGAAGTCCTTTTCCGTTACGCCTTCTTTTTTCAGCTTCTCTTCAAGCCTAAGGTAGGAAGAATCAAACTTCCCGATGGTAAAATATGATTCAACTGTTCCAGTGTCCTTCAGGGTTTTTTGCGCGTATTTTACCCTGATATAATCCGCGGCAGCTTCGGCGCTGTCAAGGACATCACGTATATCATCAATGGCGCCTTGCGAGAACTTTGTCGCGACGTTGCCACGGACACCATACCTCCTTGAATGGAGCTGTGCCGCCCGCGCCTCTGCGTCTAGCTGGCATTCAGGGACTTTATCCAGTTTGGACATGTACTCGGCTATGTTGAAGTCGGGGTTGCCCTTCTCCTTTTCAATGACATGCTTTTCAAAAAGCCGCAGTTTCAGGGCCTGGCAGATGTAATGCGCCCCAAGCTCTTCGGCAAGTATGACTTTCCCAACGCGTTCCCCGTAGTTTGGATGAACGCCAATCTTGGCCTCGGACATGGCCATGTGCTGTATGATGGCACCGCGCTCATCGAAGTTAAGCATGTTTGACATCATCCTTTCCAGTTTCATAAGGCGCAGGTTTTCCTTCTCGCCTGAGAAAACCTTATCGGTGTATTCCTTTGCGTTTTTGCCGTAGTTTTCCTGGTTAGTTTTTGCAACAAAGTCGTAGAATCCCGGAAGCTTTTCCTCTATCTGTTCGCGTGTCTTGTATGTGTATAACGAATGGATGACCATGGGTCTGCTTTCCCACTCGCCTATCATGCCTTCTATTTCCTCGTCTTTCAATTCAATAAACCTTCTGAGCTTCCCGTCGTAGTCCACATGGAGAGCCATAGAACAAAGTGCTACTTAGAAAGGATTAATACCTTCCCCTTTCCAGAATCAGATCGACGATGATTTGCTGCTGGGAAGCGTTGTTGAATTCACAAAAACAACTGTGCATGGGCAGGGGAGCTTTTTGCGTGCCATGTCGAGTGCGCTTTTTATTGCGAACTCCTTTCCAGCCTCGACTCGCGCCTCAAAAAGCCTCTGTCCTTCGCGCACGCGTGCAGCCGTTCCAACTGGGACTCCGTAAGATGCCCTCATGCCTTCCTGGAACCTGTCAGCGCCGGCGCCTGTGGCGACGCGGTTTTCCCTGAGAACATGGTGCGGGTAAATCAAAACCTTCAGGAAGTATTTTCCTGCCTTTTTTTCAAGCTCCTTGTTGAGCGCTATCCTTGCGGCTTCAATCGCATTGTGCCGTATCTGGACTGCCTTTTTGGTTACCAAGACCGCCTTCACAGGAAGGTCCTGATTCGGGCTTCCGACTTCGTACTGGCGGACTTTGGAAGCAGGAACGCCTTTTATGTAAGATAACCGGGGCTTGTGGATGCTGATGCGTGTAAGTGGCTTGTTCTTTATTTCCCTGTAGCATCTCGAAGGCCGTAAAGTTACCATATCAACACCTTTTCAGTCGTTGGTTTAAATATCTTTCCTTGGCCTCCGAGAGGCACGTTCCTTTTGGATACCTTGCAGTTTTTATTCCTGGTTTTGGGTTTATTGATTATGCACTGGGATTTTGGCCAAAAGCCCCTTCTTGTGTTCTGGGAGACTACAAAGGCCTGCAAACTGGCCTGCAAGCACTGCCGCGCCGACGCCATAGACAAGCCCCTTCCCGGAGAGCTGGACACAAGAGAAGCTGAAAAACTCATAGACGAAATATCATCTTTTGGAATGCCGTACCCGATAATTATCTTCACAGGAGGGGACGCGCTGATGAGAAAGGACCTTAACGATGTTTTGCATTACGCTGCGCAAAAAGGCATAACCTGCGCCGTTTCCCCAAGCGCAACGCCGCTCCTTACAGAAAGCGCGCTTGCCGGCATCAAGGAATCAGGGGCCTTTGGGATATCGATAAGCCTCGACGGAATGGCCGTAACGCATGAAAAGATAAGGGGAGTTGAGGGGACATGGAAAAGAAGCATTGATGCAATAAAGGCAGCAGTGTCTCTTGGCATGAAGGTCCAGGTGAACACATGCGTCATGAAATCAAACGTCAACGAGCTTCCAGAGCTTTTTGGCACCATCAAAAAATTGGG
>JACRMZ010000104.1 GCA_016219455.1 Candidatus Aenigmatarchaeota archaeon | reverse complement strand
GCTTCCGTAAACGGTAAAATCGTCTTCGAAGGTAGGGCGGGTTTTAGTGTCAACAAAAGCCCTCACGAACGGATCATGCGCAGTCATAAGGAATGTGATGTTGATTTCGGGGATGCCGAAAACGTTCTTCCCTGGAGGGCCGCGGCTAAAGGCATACTTCCACTTGAACTCCTGCTTGTTCCTCGGGTCGAGCCAGTCCGGTGTTCCGTGCGTGGCGTTTCCGGCTCCGCGAGCCCAAACTTTCCACGTTTGCGAGTTCCAGTCAAAGAAGTAGACTGTTTTATTTTGCGTTCCCGTACCATAGACGGAAGTGATGTTCTGGTTATCCGCTTTCACGGCGTCGTTAAAGGTATAGTTGAATATCCTGCCGAATGACGAGTTGTAAACAACAGTTTCGTTCTCAGTCAGCGAAACGGAAATGAAATCGTTTGAGATGTTTACTTTTCCATACAACCCGCCAGTCTCATTTACCCAGTACGAGCCGCCTTGCTGGACGTCCCGTAACCCAAAGTCGTAGCCGTCGCCGCCTGCTAGCGTCACATTGATATGCGAAGAATTGAACGAAATCCCTCCCTGCCCGATTTGGGAAAGTTCGGTGATGTTGCTCCAAATGCCATTAAGCTTATACATCACTTGAGTCACGTTGAAATTCGAAAGGCCAAACGGAAGCGATACTTTTCCGTAACCGTCGTTGTCAATGATGATGGAGAAGTTGCACAGCGAATAGCCGCATGACCATCCAGTTAGCGATGCATTTATTGCGTTAGCGTCAGCGACGCTCGAAAATACCTTTGAATAATCAATTGGTGAATGGAAGTTGCTGTCAGAAGACGGCTGGTTTATCACAATTGCCAGTGAAGTTGACGCGACTATAACAAATGCCAGAAGCAATGCTATGAACTCCCCGCGGAAATGTGATTGTGGCTTAGTGCCTGGCACGAGTGCGATAACCTGTTTCTTCCATATGTGGTCTGCCGTCTTTTCCATAACCAGACTTACGGAAAACCTGATGAAGCCACGTTTCCATTTTTTTCCTTATTCGCCAAGGGCACAACTAATAATAGGCGCTGGGTTTATTATGTGTTTTTAGGCAGTTTTTTGTGCTGTTACAAAATATGTAATGCTTTTACCGAGCTTAATTATTATTTCATATAATCTACAAGAATTTGTGGTCGCCTGCTGGGAAGTCTTCGGGGAAGACGACTATCCCCTCGCTTGAGCGGATGTCCATGAGGACAATGACTCTCCTTATGTTCTCGCCACGCATCTTGAAGACTTCGATTGCGCGGCCTCGTTTCCCGTCGCCATAAAGGACGTTGTAAAGCACAATTATCCCATCAGAAAGGAAGCTGGCTTTCCTCGCCGGAGAACGCTGTTGAGATGGATGTGAGTGAATCTATGAAAACGACGTCTGGTTTGAAGTCCTTTGGGAAGAGCATGGGATGGACGTCTATAAGGAGCTCCTTTTTGGCGCCGCTTAGGAGAGCTTCCACGGAGCGCGCTATATCCAAAGCGTTAAAACGCTTTAGGCGGAAAAGCCCTGATTTCTCAAACTCGTCGACGTCCCAGCCGAACTCGCGCATATGCTCGCGGAGTTTTGTCTCTGGCTCTTCAAAGCTCATGAAAAGGACCTTTTCGCTGCGTCTGCAGGCGCTCATTGCCATCTGGAGGCAGAGAAGTGTCTTTCCGCAGCCCGGCCCCCCTTCTACTAGGATGGATGAGCCCCTTGGTATTCCTGTTGGGATGAGTTTATCCAGGCCGTCTATTCCTGTTTTGAACGGGTCTGACTTCACTGGCACAGGTAATAATTCATTTTCTGATATAAAAAAGGCTTTAACCTAGTCAGAGGTAATACGCAATTGAGTACGGCAGGAAAACAAAAGATATTGACGAAAACGCTATCGCAAAAACGGCGGCCCTCTTTGAAAGCCCGTGCCTTGATCTGACCCCAATGAACTGCACATAGACACCGTAAGCCATTGCAGCGACGTTCACAAGTGGGACAAACCCCAGTATGAGATAGAAAGAGAGTGAAAGGACGTTTATCATTATGGTGGAATAAAAGCCGCCATTTCCTCCCATCATTGCAATGACTATGTGGAGAAGGATGGAATAGAACGCCAGCGATATAAAATTGAAGAAAACACCTACCATAATAGTCGCGTACCATTCGGGATAAAACTCCGAAATCCCCAAAAGATACATCATTGCGTAGGAGCTTAAGAGGCCTGTTGGCAGGAATTGCAGCGTCAGGTAATACCTGATGGAATGCGACAATATGGGGCTGCCGCTGGAAAATACCTCTTCCGGGTTTAAAAGAAGCCTTTTCAAAACCGACCTTACGTCATCAAGCACAATTATACATTATTTTTCCCGAACTTAAACGCAGCTAAACCGCGGGAGGGTAAACCCACGAACTGGACGGACACTCGGTGTCCGTCTTTCTCCGATACAATAAATTCCAAGTGTAGTTTTAAGGTAATCCTGACCCCACCCGCAAGCTATTTCCCTAACTTAAACGCAGAAGGGCAAAGCTTGCTCAAAGAGCACTCGTTGCACTTGGGTTTCCTCGCATTGCAGACCTTCCTTCCGTGGTAAATCAACTGCAATGAGAAACGGTCCCAACTACTTTTAGGCACAAGTGCCATAAGATTCCGCTCTATTATTGCGCGGTTTTCGCTCTTTGACAGCCCGAGCCTTTGGGAAAGGCGAGCGACGTGTGTGTCTACCGCAATGCCAACGTTTATCCCGTATTTTACCGCAAGAAGCACGTTGGCTATTTTTCTTCCCACACCTGGGAGCTCGATTAGCTCCTCCATTGTACTTGGTATTTCCCCCCCGTGGATTTCAATTATCATCCGACAAGCCTCCTTGAGATTCCTTGACTTTGCCCTGTACAGCCCTATGGGCCTTATCAGCCTCTCTATCGCTTTTCTGTCGGCATCTGCAAAGTCGCCAAATGACTTGAACCGTGAGAACAATGACGGCGTTGTTCTGTTCACCATGGCATCGCTGCAGTTTGCCGATAAACAAATGGAAACAAAAAGCTCAGTGTCGTTTGTAAAGTCCAGTGAGCACTTGACTTTTGGGTAATCCTTGCCCAGTATTTCCATTATCTTCGCTATGGGCGGCATGAAATGATTCCCTTTTAAAAGCTTTTAAGCTAGTTTACATTATGCTCATCGGCTCTTCTTCTGACGCGGATGATGTCTTCATGTTCTACGCCCTCGAAAAGAAATTGGTCAAAACACGCACTCCCGCAAGGATATTCAGAAGCGACATACAGACGCTTAACAAGCTTGCGCTTCGCGGCCGCATCGACGCAAGCAGCGTTTCATTTGCAGCTTACCCGCATTTCTCCAACCGGTATTCTTTGCTCTCATGCGGCTCGAGCTTCGGCTACAGCTACGGGCCGATAATCGTTTCCAGGCGGCGGTTAAACGGACTGGACGGGATGAAAGTCGCAGTCCCGGGAAAGAACACGACTGCATTTCTCCTGCTGAACATTTTTTATAATGGTTTCACTCCAGTGGAGATGCGCTTTGACCGGATAATGAACGCTGTGCGCTCCGGCAGCGTCGACGCCGGGATTGTCCTGCACGAAGGCCAGCTGATGTACAGGCGTTTGGGGCTGCGAAAATACTCTTCCCTCGGCGAGCGCTGGTTCGAAGAAACAAGTCTTCCTCTTCCACTAGGCGCAGTTGCGGTAAAAAATAGGATTGCTTACGAAGCGTCACTGGCAATAAAGCTCAGCATCGCCTACTCCATGGCTTTCCCTGATGG
>JACRMZ010000005.1 GCA_016219455.1 Candidatus Aenigmatarchaeota archaeon | reverse complement strand
GTCAATTGCGCAAAGCGCCCCAACTATGCCTCCCCCGGCAATCGCTATTTTCATACCCGCTATCATTGTGGATGGCGCTAGTTTATTAAATAAACGCCTGCTAATTCTAACCATGGTCCATATGCTTGTCGAGGACGTGATGAGGAAACAGGTCATAACGGCAAAACCGTCCATATCCGTGTCGGAAGCGGCCAAAATAATGAACGAATTCAACATCGGTTGCCTTGTAATTGTAGACAACGGCAAGCTTATAGGGATAATAACAGACAGCGATATGAAAAGCGTTGTGGCAAGAGGCCTTGATGCGAAAAGCACCAAGGTAAGCGAAGTTATGACAAAGCGCGTCCTGACAATAGAGCACCACAAGCCGGTTGACTATGCAATCGAGATTATGGCTGCGCGCTCAATAAAACGCCTCCCGGTGACAAAAGAGGGGAAGCTTGTCGGCCTTGTAAGCGTTAGCGACATCATAGTAGTCGTCCCCTCAATGATACACACCGTAAGCAACATGCTCTCGTTTGACCCTAGGAGGTTCGCGGGCTAGTATTGCACCTTGAGTAAGCTTTTTTAAAATCCCTTTCCTCTGCATCGAGATTCATTTTTTCATCGCTAATGCTCCCCCTCCCAAACTTCTCATATGACTTCCTGCCTTCTTCAATTGACCAGATATAGTTGGATTTTTCAGTAGAGTATTTCATCATGAATATCTTCATGGCCTCGCAGTACTTGCTCTTGTAAATTCCGGGTTCCTTTCTTGTAACTGTGCTGTTGCCAATGGTAACATTTGTCAATGTATAGGAATCGAAAATGGCATTAAGCTTTTTTATGGAATACCTAAGTATCTCAAGATCAAATTTGTGGGAATCTATCCTGTCAAGGTCCTGCTTTTCATAAAGTTCTTTTTCAAACGAGTTCTTTGAAATGAAATGATTGACGGCAAACCCAGCTAAAATCAGCGCAATCACAACAAGGGGCAATGGATTTCTCTTCCGCGATTCCCATTCCTCCATACTGATATTTGCCTAAGCTGAAAGAATAGCTTATCTCCGTAGGAGTGTTGCACACGAGGCAAATCCCCAGCCATAGCCCAGGGACATTATAGAGCGTGCGCCTGTTTTCAAGGCACGTTCGACTATGAAAGGCAGCGATGCGCCTGCAAGGTTTCCGTAGTTCTCAAGAACATCGTACGACTCCACGGCGCGCTGCCTTTCTACCCCAAGTTCCGCTGTCACAGAATCGAGTATTTTCCGGCTTCCGGTGTGAAGCGCCCATCTTCCCACCGACTCTTTGTTCACATTCATCTTGGCCATTGCCTCTTTGCAATAGAGGGAGCCAATTTCGCCAAGGCGGTCCAAATGGGCTATGGTTTCAGTCCGAAACCCATCGTTCTGGCCGATGGAAAAATATGCTGATTCATAATCGCGTTCTTTGATGTTGCAAATACTGGATGATTTCTTGACATTAACGCCGCCTTTGCCCCATATTATCGCTGACGCGCCATCGCCAAAAAGCGATGCCTGTATCACCGCAAGCCACTTTCTCGTTTCGTTTGCCCTTTTGGATGCGGGAAGCTTCTTTATTTCATCGGGGCCCTTGACATCATCAAGGAATCTTGCCTGGTTGACGAACCATCCGGAGTTCACTCCAGAAAGCACTATTGCAGTGTTACCTTCCAGCCTCGAGGCAAGCTCAAGTGATCTTGGGAAGGCTATGCATGCCATCCCCTGGAGATTGAAGTGGTTTATTGACGAATCTATTTTCCCTGCAAGTATCCCGCTAAGTCCGGGGGACAAGTAATCAGAAGCGTCGGAAGTGACTATGAGGTTTTCTATATCATTTTTTTTCAGCCCTGACTTCTTTAGCGCTCCGCGGAATGCGGAAAAGCACACATCACTGACTTTTTCCCTGCGCCCTTTGGGTGTGAACGCGAAGTGCCTTTTTTTCACCCCGAGATTCTCTATGTTTTTTGCCACCTCGCCAGTTATCCTGCCTCCAAACACCTTTACCAGCCTCTTTGTGGTGTACTCTGTTTTTGGAACCTCAGAAGCGATGGAAATCATGCCCATTGTGAAAACCTCTTCAGCTGAGCTTTTATTTCACTCTCTTTTTGCATCCGCGAATCGAACCCTAGTATTGGGATATCCACCGACGGAAGGAATTCATCCAGTGAATCTGACACAGTAACAGAAGACAGCATGTCCTTCGTCACGGCCTCTGCAGCGCCGTCTCTCTTTCCTTTGTTCCATAGTTGCCTGATTGCATCGGCCTCGGGGAAAACATCCCTTATGGATTTGTGGTAATACGTTCCCATTTGCCCTATGTAGAACGCGACAGTGCCCTTTCTTGCGCTCTCGTTGCCGCATGGCAAAACAACGGCTATCTTTGCTTTGCCTTTCTTCACTTTCTTAATCTCCTGAGCAGGTTTCATATTCAACAGGATGTTGCCCTTTTCCCTTGCAAGCGAAAGCATCTTTGGGCCTAGCGCAGCTATGTAAATGTCCGGGATGCGTGTCTTGAAATTGAGGTAAAAATCCCGTGTTTTGAAAATTCCGCCTTTGTGGTCAATGGTTTTCCCGGCAAGAAGTTTTGTTATGATATCCACGGTCTCCCTCATCCTCTCGGCTGGCTTTTCAAACTTCACGCCGTGGAAGTCCTCAATAACGCGGGAGCCGCTTGCCCCAAGCCCCAGAATAAACCTCCTGCCGGATATCTCGTCTATGGTTCCTGAAGCCATGGCTATCTGCGCAGGTGTCTTTGAAAAAATGTTCACTATGCATGTCGCTAGCTTTATCTTCTGCGTTTTTTGCGACAGCAATGAGAGCAAAACTAACGGGTCTCTTCCCCACGTCTCGGGAATCCAGACGGAATGGTATCCTAGCCTCTCAGCATAGCGGGATAACCGGACTAGCGAGTCAGGCTCAATGCTCCTCCCGAAATTGACACCTATCATACCCCTTATTCCCGAAGAAAGCATAAAATGGGCTAAAATGGTTGTTTACGGCGCATATACTGCTTAATTAAGCTATTTATATATTTGCAACTAATTGGTAATGAAAGCAGGTGTGAATATGGGCAATCTTGACAATCTCTATAAACATTGGCTCGAGTCAGAAAACGGTAAAGGAACTACATACGAAGAAACCACAATAGATGCACTCCTGGAAAAAGACGTGAAATTTGCGGGGTTTGTCAGGTTTTCAGGCAGGATAAACGAGATAAAGAACTTTCAAACAGACAACAACATTTTCTATTTCACACTAGAAAGCGAAAAGACCGGGGGGAAAATCATTGCAAGGGGGTTCTTCAGAGATTCTGATTATCTAATGTATCAGGCGCCGTTTTCAGTGAGCGGCGACAAGGTGACTATTGAAGGAAGATATCAGAGAAATATAAACGGCCTACGCATAGACAGTTTCTACAACCACGACCTCATGGAAAGGCTGGAGGGAGGCTAAATGGAATACAAAACGTGGCTTGAGAAGTACACGGAGAAAAAGACAGAAACCTCTAAGATTGAAGAGCTTCTGGAAATCCAGGACAAATCTAAAAACAAAGACGTCATAGTCACTGGAAAGGTAAAGGAAATAAGACAGATGCACAATGACTATCTATCAACGTTTATTATTCTGGAAGACTCCGGTAATTGCATCATTGCCCGGGGCGCTGCATCCAGTTGGCGGCAATACGAACTGATATTCGCCGAAAAAGACGACGAGATAACAGTGAAGGGGGACTACATCCCAAAAGACCAACAAATTTACATTTATTCCGCTTACAACCACTCCCTCGAGGAACGTATGGGCACAAAGAAAGGCGATACCAGACTGTCGGAGGCGGTTTGATGGACGTGCAGAAAAGGTACTCAGAGTGGGAAAGCAACAACGCAAAGGGTTGCGAGAAGATGGAGATAGCCGATATCCTAGAGATGATCACATACGAAACACCTGAAAAACCTGTGAGAAAAAACGTTCTGCTTGAAGGCAAGGCGAAGAACAAAATTATCAACGGCCATTCGGGGAGAATGTACTTCATCCTTGAGGATCCGAAATCCCGCAAGGGAATAATAATAAACACCGACATGGGACCAATAACGTCCTTCG
>JACRMZ010000102.1 GCA_016219455.1 Candidatus Aenigmatarchaeota archaeon | reverse complement strand
GTTGATGCGAAAAGCACCGCTGTTATCGCCAAGCCTACCATCGCTGAATAGAAAACGCTCATGTTCCCGATAG
Source organism: Candidatus Aenigmatarchaeota archaeon (assembly GCA_016219455.1). Classification (GTDB taxonomy): domain Archaea; phylum Aenigmatarchaeota; class Aenigmatarchaeia; order PWEA01; family JACRMZ01; genus JACRMZ01. The sequence continues at coordinate 7,574 of JACRMZ010000102.1, read as the reverse complement.
TGTACTGCGTCAGGTAATAAAACAGAACAGCGGCAACTATCCCTGTGACAAGAAGGCCCTTGTAAAGGGCGGCCATTATGCTGCCCTTCTTGCCGACCCTTATGAACGGTATGCCTATTATGCTAGCAAATACCGCTACAGCGCCAAGCATCAACGGGTATGTTATGTACCCTGGATTGGAAGCATAGAATATCTGGCCCAGAAGCATCGCCCCGATTAGCGAAACTGCATAGGTCTCGAAAAGGTCTGCCCCCATCCCTGCGCAGTCCCCGACATTGTCGCCGACGTTATCGGCGATTACAGCGGGATTGCGCGGGTCGTCCTCAGGTATTCCAGCTTCAATTTTGCCAACCAAATCCGCGCCAACATCGGCAGCCTTCGTGAATATCCCGCCCCCAACTCTTGCAAATAGCGAGACTAGTGACGCGCCAAAAGCGAATCCCAGCATGTCTGATGGCGCTTTGAACAGGATATAAAATAGCGCTACTCCGCCCAGTGCCAAGCCGACAACTGCAAGTCCAGTGACAGCTCCCCCCTTTATGGCAACAGAAAGCGCGTTGTCCAGTCCTTTCTTCGCTGCCTGAGCAGTCTTGACATTTGCACTCACAGAGACCATCATCCCGATGTATCCTGAGAGTGCGGAGAAAAACGCCCCCACAACAAAAGAGACTGCTATCTTCCAGCCAAGCGAAGCGTAAAGGATGCCTGCAATGACAATGGCGAAAATGGCTATGGTTCTGTTCTGCCTTGCAAGGTAAGCTACTGCGCCTTCTTTTATGGCTTTTGCTATTTCTTCCATCTTGTGCGAGCCGGGCTCCTCCTTCTTGACCTTGTCGCTAAGGAACCATGCAACCAACAACGAAACAAACGCCGCAATCAAAGCCTCAAGCATCTAAACACCTCTGGGTTATACAAAACTCTTATAAACCGCCGGGGTATTTAACCTTTACGTTTGCCTAATTTGGCCCTTTACGACGGCAATAGTCGGTATCCCTTTCTTTCTGGCGGTTTTCCTCAAATCCCTGTCAAGCGTGGCTATTGCGCAGCCTTGCTTTGATGCGTAATCCAAAAGGGCCCTGTCAGCCGCCCCTTTTGACGGGACGGTTTTTATGCCGAACTTCTCAAGCATCTTAAGCGCCACTTTTGCCGCAGAAGCGGCCTTCCTGTTTGATTCTGATATTTTAACGACTTCGAAAAAGACGCTTTCCAAAACCAAAAGCTCGTGGTCCATAAGCGCATCGAAATTGAGATGGCGCTGCTCTATGGCAAGCAAAAAGTTTGTGTCTAGCAGGACTTTCATAAAATCACTCTTCTATGCCGTTGGTTCCTTTTAGCCGGCACTTTTCACTAATGGGCTTAAAGCAACTTATGGAAAGGCAGTTAGAGGTCGAAATTGTCAGGATGGACCTCTGCATTATCATCCATCTGGGAGCGCTTTGCCTTTGACTGCTTCATCTCTTCCAGGAACTTCTCCGGAGCGACACCAAGCTGCTTCATGTTGGACGCATGGTACTGTATCAGCGCGTCAACGATCTTGACTATCCTCGTGAGTTCGGAACGCTCATTCATGAGTGTTTCCAATGCGCCCTTGTGATACCCGAGTTTTTCATTCTTTTCCATGAATCCAAAATTGGGAAGAGAGAATAAATACGCAAATAGTGGGGCTCATTAGCTACCCGTCCAGTCATCCTCAAAGGCTGACAGACACGAAGTGTTATCAATCCCCCAAGTCCTGCTGGGACGGTAAAGTCATTGCCTCGTAAAAGAACATTGCCCAGCGATTTAAAGGGCTTACTCTTCCTTCTCCAAATCCCGGAGAACGCGGAAAAGCTCGTCTTGGCTCTTGACGACGTAATCAGAAAAGTGCACTGGCCACGGCGTTGCAATTTCCTTTTCTGCAAGAAGGACTATCTTCTTTCCCTTCTGCTTGGCATAATACATCTCCATCGCCGTCCCGTAGCTGGGGCCGTTGAATATGACAACCAGGACGTCGGCCTTGTCCACATACTCAAGGTCATGGTTCACAATGCGCTGGCAGAGCTCGTCCTCGTCACGGAAGTCCCTTATCGCAGAGTAGTCCATGTCCTTGCCGCGTATGTGGTTCAGGATTTCAAAGCCCTCATCGCCAAGTTTTGTGTACATTCCTTCAATGTCCTCTATGCCGCCGTAGCCGATGGACCCGCAGACAATCAGCTTCTTCCTGTTTTTCACAGAGCGGGATTACAGAAGAATATATTAAAACGTAAGCTTCGATTTGGCTTACCAAACGTTTGTTGGCAACCTATTTCTTACGCATATAACAAAATTCAAGCTTTATCCTATCGGGGTCCTCGAAATATACGGCATAGTAGCCACCCTTGTAGTGTGGATATTCCTTGGGTCCTCCATAAAGAACGGGTACTTTTTGTCTGAGAAGCAATGTGTGGAGTTTGTCAACGGCCTTTCTGGAGGGAGCATGAAATGCCAGGTGATTTAGACCGGGAGCTTTCCTATGGAACTTCTTTTTGAGGAACTTTTTATCACACTGAAAAATGAACACTGTCGAGATTCCGTTGGACCAACCTGCACCGTCTTTGAACTTGTATTTCTTTTTGTATCCCAAAAAGTAAAAAAGCTTCTGATAAAATCGGCAGGACTTGTGAAAATTACTTGCATTGATTTCGACGTGAGCTATATTGAATGACATGGCCATCTTTTGATTGAACTTTCAACTGGATTTTGAAACGCCCTTTAAGGTGATTTCGGCTCTATTGGCTGGAGCTTCGCTTTGTATATTTTTATGTTCCCGGAGTTGTATGCAAGCTCAAAATGCTTTGTTTCCGGCTCCTGGTAAAAGAACATCCTTGTGAAAAGCGCGTTTTCCAGCTGCGGAGGGATGTATACCATGTACCCTTTGGAAGGATGAACCCACACTGTCCCCCCGCTTGGAAGGGTGTTGTTTTGCCCGGTGTAATCAAACACTTGCGGCACTCCGGCATCGCTGAAAATGACCTGCTTCTTGAAAAGGAAAGTGTTGTTCCCATCGCGGTAGGCGGCAACCCACCTGTTGTTCTGCTTGACTAAGATGGGGCCGCCTGCGTAATAATAGATGCCGATGTTCCCGGACTGGTCATAGCCTGCGTTCTGCGCCGGTAGTTGGGAATAAAGCGGGCATTTCTGCTGGCCGTCCTTTGTGTACTGGCCGACGCCATCGCACGCGCATCCGAAATACTGCAGCCAGCGGAACTTCCCGACAAGGTCGTCTGAGGCAATCCAATACATCTCGCTTGCGTCGCCGCGGTACTTTGTGAGAAGCGTAAAGGCTTCGTCCTCATTGGTGGTGCAGAATATTTTGCCGAGATGCGTTATCCTTGTGTTCAAACCCGGCGTGCAATCCCCGTCAGGGCAGTGCGCGCCGTCTGCGATGTTCCTTCTTTTCGCATAATTGGCAATGTCGTGGCCCGGATCCCACCAGCTCCCCACAACAGAATTTTTTGCAGTGTTGTCTTTCAGCCATGTGTAGGCCTGGTTCCAGTTGCCGTCAAGCAGGTCGCCGCCGCCTATGGACAATGTCGTGGCGGCGCTGATAGATATTATTATAACGCACGCCAAGATGGCGCTGGCAAGCGCGGAAGCCGTGCTTACCTTCGCTATCTCACCTTCTGTCTCCTCGGTTTTCATGAAAAGCAAAAGGATTCCGAAAACCGACGTCAAAATCAGCGCTTCAAACTTGTTTGGCAGCAGGAAGTACAATAGCAGGAAAGTCAACAACGGAGCCATGAAAGCCATGGCGGCAACTGCTGTGCTCTTCCTTGCTTTATCAATGATGCTCTGCTTTCCCGTAACTGCCATGAGTATCCCAAGAAGCATCAGTATCGATACGGACGTGACGACTTTTGAAAGCCCCCATATGACTGCGACGTAAAGCGAAAGCGCGATAAGAGGCGCGTAGCTTCCGTATTCCTTTATCGACCTGTAAGATTCCGAAAGGTAGACGGCAGCGCCTAGAGCAGCAGCTGGCGCGAAGACCACCATGAAACGGATGCCTGTTATGATTGAATAAAATGTCACTGCAGTCCAGATGAAAAGTATTGAGCCATTCAGGCGGTTTCGCCTCAGCAAAAGGAGCGGGCCGCCAAGCATGAACAATATCGGGACGTTGACCTGCTGGAACAACTGGTCCCAGGCGTTGCCAAAGATGTTAAGCGGCTGGAGTTCGGCAACGGAGATGTTGACTATGAGGTCGCTGGCGACGTTACGGGTGAACTTGAAAAGGAACAGCACGTCCTTGACTGGGGTATAGCCGAAAACAGTCATTGCAGCCAGAGCGGTTATGAATATCAGGAAAATCGAAACGGAAAACCACATTGATGACGTGAACGCCATCGGGAACCTTTCGCTGAAAGACGGCATCGTCTCGCGTTTTCCATGGATCCACGAGGAGTCGCCGAAAAACCAAAGCACTAGGAAGTAGACCAGACCGCCTCCGCCGACTATTATAGGTATGTACCACGAATCGGGCCAGGCAAAAGAGAATATAACTAAGCCAAGCGCGCCAACGGCAAGCTCTTTTGCCATCTTTCCCAGCGTCTTCCAATAGAAGAATGCGAACGCAACGGCAAAACCGATATTAAGCATCGATGCTATTGGGGAGAACTGCTGGCTGAAAGCTGGAACAAGAAAGCCTAAAAACAATATTCCAACAATTGCCGCTATGAAATACGTGGAATTTTTATTTATCGCTGCGTGGAAACGGTTATCAAACTGGTTCTCCCTGAAAATCTCGTGCGCTTTTCGGAGAGAACGGATAATGAGATACATCGATACCAATGAAAAGAACACGACTATCGAATCCGTGTCGTAAAACGCGGCCATCGTCCTTGTCAAAATAGCCGGGCTGATGCCAACGAATAACGCTGCAAGCAGGCCTGTGTTCCTGTCGCCGAACTCCTTTCCAAGCATATATGCGGGGAAAACGGAAATCGCGCCGTATATCGCTGCAAGGTACTTGAGGAACTCCACGACACCAGTCGGGGAAAGCAGGTTATACAGCTTGTAGAGATACGCGCTTGCGTAGAACATAAGCGGCGGGTAGTTCAGCGGGCGTCCCGGTGGATAATAGCTGAACTCGTCCCACTTTGGCAGAAAGCCATTGTTGATTATGTATTCTGTGTACCGCTGGAAAAGCGACGGGTCGTACGTCTGGAGAAACCTGCTTGACGCAGTCGGGAGGCGGACACTGTAGGCGATGAGGAAGATGAAAACAAGAAGCAGGAGTTTCCAATGCTCCTTTGCATAAGCGGTGATTTTCTTCGGCGTTATTTCAAAATCCGGCATACTAGCTAGGGTTTGCTTGAAAAGGATTTATAATGGCTTAGAGAGGAGGAAGATGTTCTCGCGCCCCAGATTCCTCATTACCGGCAATAAACGGACTATTTTCTCGGCAAAAAGCGTGAGTGAATCCGGGACGCCAAGCGCATAAAGGACGAATGACGGATGGAACGAGGATGTGAAAGACTTCGCTATTTTGAACCGTTTTCCCAGCAAACGCTCCCACTCCTTCTTCGATTTCCTGTGCACGTGCGTAGGATCCTTTGTGAAGAACATTTCCCTTAGGTATTCAAAGCTGAGGAATGCGAAGTTCGGGACAGTCACCAGAATCTTCCCGTCCTTTTTCAGGACACGGAGGAATTCATCAAAGACCTTATCAAGTGCTTCGATGTGCTCCAGGACTTCTGAGCAAAGTATGAAATCCACGCTTTCTGGCTCCAATTGGAACGGCTCTGTTATGCTTCCCACGAACACTTCGCCTTTTCCATGGGGAATCCTTTTCTTGGCCATTTCTGCGCCTTCTGAACTGAACTCTATGCCGTATAGATTGCCGCAAAACGCTGAAATGTATGGAAAATAGAAACCTGAACCGCATCCTGCATCAAGAACGATGCCGCCTTTTGGGGCATTTTTTCCCATGAATGCGATAATGGTCTTGGCGCGTATCCTGTCGAACGTTTTGTATGTCCGTTCCATGTTGTCAAAGTATGCCCTGTCGTAGTCCATGCTTTCCCTTCTGAACCCAAGGATAAATAAAAAGTCCCTTGAGTTTCTTTCATGAAGCTTCTTATCGCAAACGACTTCTTCGCCCCAACAATAGCAGGTGGCGCAGACTTGTTCCTCAAGGAGATGGCCATATACCTGAAGGATGAGGGATTTGAGCCAGTCATACTCACTTCTTCGTTTGTCAAAGAGACGGGATTCAAAACGTACAGGATAGAATCGTCGCCGTTTCATTTCAGGCATATGCGGCAGATTCCAGGATTAACGCTTCCATGGAACTTCTCAACGGCTGTGGAGAAAAAGGTTTCTGGCATAATAGAGAAGGAGAAGATAGATTTTTTCTACGCAAACAACACATACCACCTTTCTTTTTCTGTCTTGACGGCCGCGCAGAAAATGGGAATCCCGTCGCTGCTTGATGTCCACGACTACTGGCCGATATGCTTCTCAAAGGACCTTTACAAGGATGACAGGGGATTTTGCCAGAAAGGCGAGTCGTGGGAATGCTCCACATGCCTCTCAAAAAAGTTTTCTGCGCCCCTGTTCCCGCTCGCTATTCCGCTTTTGCGCATGGAAAGCCGCATGAAAAAGGATGTGCTTTCTGGAATGAGAAAAGTCTGCCATTCAGAGTTTGTGAAGAAACAGCTTGGGAAATACGGATACGAGAGCGAAGTTATCCCCTATCCGTTCTTCGGGAAACACGGCACACGGGAGCATGGAAAACGGAAAATCGTATTCGTGGGGAGATTGACAAAAAACAAGGGCGCAGACCTTCTGGTCCCGCTTGCCCAGGCGCTCAATGATGTCGAAATTGATGTTATCGGCAAAGGCCCGCTGTCCTCAAAACTGGACAGGAAAGACATCGGGATAAATCTCAGGGGTTTCATGGGTGATGAACGCTTTGATATTCTCAAAGGCGCGTCTGCTCTGGTTGCGCCATCAAGATGGCCGGAGCCTTTTGGCATTGTGGCACTCGAAGCTGCAGCGTATGGCATACCAACAATTGCCCTCAAAGGAAGCGGCGGGCTTGCAGAGCTCGTTTCGAAGGAAGGGATAGGAAAAGTGTGCTATGAGGACGGGCTGGCTGAGTGCGTAATGGACGTGATTGAAAAAACCGCAGAGTATGAGAGCAGATGCAAGGCAGCCATGAAAAACTATGATAAAGACGCTATTTTCAAGCGATACCGGAAGCTCTTTGAAACACGGGATTAAAACCTTAGCGTCCAATTATCGCTGTGATAATAGCCGTAATGCCTGGCAAGGACGTTGAAAAATTTGTTAATGAGATTGTCAAAAAAACCCTTGGCTACGTGGATAGGGTGATTTTTGTCGATGATGGGTATTCTGATAGAAGCGGAGATGAAGCGGAGTCTGCCGGAGCATACGTTATAAAATTCCCCAGGAACTTCGGCAAAGGCACGGCGTTGCGCAGTGGATTTGAGAAGGCACTCGAACTCGGGGCATCGGTGATAATCACGCTAGACTCGGACGGGCAGCACAAGCCCGAAGAGATACCAATCCTCCTTGGCGAGATTGAAAAG
>JACRMZ010000101.1 GCA_016219455.1 Candidatus Aenigmatarchaeota archaeon | reverse complement strand
TTGCGCAGTCCTTTGTGGAATAGACTGAGAAAAAGCACTCTGTCCACTCGCTGTCGTAACCATCACATCCGGTTGCGGGCGAAAAGAAGTCCCTCATCTTCAGCTTAATCTCATACATGTCTTCGTCGAATTTGACAACAGTCTCAAAGGTATCGGTTCCCTGATACTCTTTTCCCATGCCCGTTTCATTGTCCGAACTATATGCCCATTTGTCAAAGTCTATGTTTCTAATCGTTGCCAAAAGGTTTTCCAGAATTCCCTTTTCTTCAGCTTCCATGAGAGTCACCCGAACTCCTTTTCAAGCTCTTCTGTATCTTTCCTGTATTTTCGGTCTTCTTTGATTTCTTTTCTGCGTTCGGCCTGGCGCTTCCGCCTCTCTTGCATCTTTCCGTGTTCGTCATGTATTTTGTCGAAAAGCTCCTCAGTTTCCTTCTCATTGTAGCTTGCAATCTCCTTCTGCCCGTTCATGACTTTCAGCGTGTATATCCATTCGCTGTTCCAATAGAACCCTCCGTCAGGCTCCCAGCCGCTCTCTATGTGTTCGTGCGAAAGGAAAACGTCGTAGTCTTTTCCTCTCCCCTTCAGTTTCGCCTGGTATGAACCAAGTATGTCTGTGCGCGAGTTGCATTCCCATTTCTTTGCAGGTATATTGCGTATGTCATCAAGTATTTTTTCTTCGAGGTTCCTTCGCTTTTCGTAGACTTCCTCCATCTTATCACCCATTTACACCACCCAGTTTGTATAAAGTTCTGATGCTTTTAAGCCTTTTAGTGATAAAATTGAACATAAAGGAAACCAAAAGATGACTTCACGTTAATCCAGTGAGAAATCTGAAAGAGGAATATTTAACAATTAGAGAGGAAGTGACATTGTGTACGGGTTAATTCGCCGAATGCTTTTTTCCCTTGAACCTGAGAAGTCACACAGAATTGCAAAGATCGCTATTTCTTCCGGCCTTCTTAGGTCGCAAGTCACCAACAACCGCCTCAAAACATCTGTAAACGGAATCCAATCGGATAATCCCGTAGGGCTTGCTGCGGGGTTTGACAAGGACTGCGAAGTTTTTGGCAATCTTGCCAGAATGGGTTTCGGGTTTGTCACCGTGGGTTCAATAACTAAGGATAAACGCGAAGGCAATCCAAAGCCGCGGATAGTGCGGTACCCCAGGGATGCGGCATTGGTGAATGCGATGGGATTGCCTTCAAAGGGCATTGATTATTGCTTAAAGAATCTGAAGTCCGTGGAAACTCCGGTGATAGCAAGCATCGCGTCCTTTGATCCTTATGGCATACCGCTTCTCCATAAGGCAATAGAACCGCTGGTTTCAGGAGTCGAAATAAACATAAGCAGCCCGACATTCCGCGGTACGCTGGAAGATGCAAGCATCGTTTCCTCAGCGCTTTCGGGCATTAGGAATGAAAAGCCCCTTTTCCTCAAGATTCCCCACTACACGGAAAGCGAGAGGGATTCGATATTGTCCATAATAGACGGGTGCAAAAACGCCGCGATAGTGGCGGGGAACACAAAGAAAGTCGAGGAAAAATCGATAGCCGTTGGTTATGGTGGGTTGAGCGGAAGGCCCATCAATGGAAGGGCACTTGAGATTGTAAAGGACATTTTCGATTACACGTCAGGGAAAAAAAGCATCATAGCATGCGGCGGCATTTTTTCAGGTAGTGATGCCTACAGTGCCCTGAGTGCCGGGGCAGACGCCGTGGAAATATACACAGCGTTCATATACCGCGGGCCATTTGCTGCAACAATGATAAACAATGAGCTTTTGCGCATAATGGACGACAAACAAATTATGTCCGTTGGGGAAATCAGGAAAGCTTGACATCTTTGCATGTGCCTGCGTCTTCCTCTTCCATGTGCATTTCTTTTGTGCCCGTCTCGTTATTGAATACTTTGTTGCATTTTGCGCAGTAGCTCTTTGGGCCGTTTTTCCACATAGGCACGCCGCCGCAAAAAGGGCATTCCCAAGACATATGCTACACTTGTCGCCAACCTATAAAATGTCGAAAATTCAACACGAGGAATATCATTTTTACACTATGTTAATCAAAGCCAATATTTATTATAACAGATGTGAATGTAATTACTATGGGAAAGTATGTTTCGACAATTGATTCAGTGACATATGCGATGAAAGGCGGCGTCACGGACTACACACCTTCATTTTTCTGGATGGCGCGGCCAGGCAAGCCGGGCGCTTACTCTGACGAAGCGAACAAGGACGAATATGTGAAGCTTAAGGCAAAGAACGCCAAGAAGACCCTTGGGGAGAAGTCTCCGGACTACTTCAGTGGGGGGGAAGCAGGAGAGTACGCATCGCTGTTCAAGAGCGCGTTTTTCCGGAAGGAATACGAGAAAGACTAAACTTTAAAAGCGTTCTTTCCATTCTTTATCCATGTTCAAACCGATCGACTACCAGAAGCATGTTTCTTTCCAGGATTCCATAGAGGAGTACAAGGGAGGAGCTGAGGGCTTTGACGTCCTTTTTGTCGGTGCAGGTCCTTCCTCGCTTAGCGGGGCTATAAAGCTCGCGCAACTTTCAAAGAACGGTGGAAGGGAGCTGTCCATAGCGGTTGTTGAGAAATCCGAAGCTGTCGGCCACCACATACTCTCAGGCGCAATCATAAACCCGCGTGCCTTCAGGGAGCTATTCACGGAAATGGACGAAAAGGATTTTCCGTTTTCCAGCATCGTCAAAAAAGACAGCGTTTACTTTTTGACAAAGAACTCTTCGTTTTCACTTCCTATCCCGCCGTTAATGAGCAACCACGGGAATTATGTCGCGTCACTTTCCGAAGCCACGCGCTGGCTGGCAAAGAAGGCGTAAGAGCTTGGGGTTAATATATTGACCGGATTCCCTGCGAAGGCCCTTTTGGTAAAAGACGGGAAGGTTTCAGGGATAAGGACTGCTGAAAAGGGTCTTGGGCGCAACGGCGAAAAACAGGGAAATTTCGAGCCTTCCGTGGACATAGAGGCGAAAGTGACCGTTCTTGGGGAAGGGACACGGGGGTTCCTTTCACGTTCATTTTTCCATTGGCAGAATATACGTTCGGAAAACCCCCAGATCTACGCCCTTGGGGTCAAGGAAATATGGGAAGTGAAGAGCCCATTGGATTCAGTTGTCCACACAATGGGGTGGCCTCTCCCTTCAAAGCTTTTTGGCGGCAGTTTCATGTACCCGATGGATGAGAAGACAATATCCATCGGGCTCGTTGTAGGTTTGAACTACGCCGATTATTCCCTTGACCCACACGCGCTTTTCCAGCTGATGAAGACTCACAAGCTGTTCAAGAAATATCTTGAGTCCGGCGAGCGCATCGAGTGGGGCGCCAAGACGATACCTGAAGGCGGCTATTACTCTGTCCCTGAAAGGCTGTCTTCAG
>JACRMZ010000100.1 GCA_016219455.1 Candidatus Aenigmatarchaeota archaeon | reverse complement strand
TCCCCGGAAGAGATAGAGCAAATAATAGAGATTGCCATAGAAAATTCCGGGAAACTCAAGAAGCTTGTAGAGTGGTCTTAAATGCGGACTAAGAAGGTGGGGACTTCCGGAAGGTTCCGGCAAAAGTACGGGTCGACAATAAGGAAGGAAGTAGCCCAGATAGAAAAGAGGCAGAAAGCCAAGCATGACTGCCCATCATGCAAGAAAGACACGCTGAAACGCACAAGCTCCGGGCTGTGGGAATGCGCTTCCTGCTCCAAGAAATTCACCGGCGGCGCATACTACCCTTCGACGGGAGCGCTAAAGCTGCTCAAGAAATCCATAGCAAGCTCCAAGGGAGCCGCGAGGGGTGTGTAAAATGGGATACAAATGCCTTAACTGCGGAAGCGATATTAATGCGGACGACATCAAGAAGCGTGTCAGATGCCCGTTCTGCGGCCACAGGATAATAAGGAAAAGGCGTTCGGTAGTCAATATTCGAAAGGTGCCGGCGGTTTGAAAGCCGAGCTTTTCATAGAGCTTGAGAATCCGAAAGCGGCACTGGCAGCGATGGAGCCTGACTTGGAGGCCAACGAAAACCTCCGAGTCACAGCAACCATTGAACGGGGGGGCCTGAGGGTGGTGTTCGATGCAAAGAGCGTTTCGCTCCTGAGGGGGGCGGTGAACTCCTATCTAAGGCTTCTCAAGTCCGTGGAAAGTCTATAAACGGAGGAGAACAAAAATGGAACAGAAAATTTCAGCGCAGGCCCAGCAGCTCATAATGCAGCTTCAGCAATACCAGCAGCAAATGCAAATGACCGCTGTGCAGAAAGAAAACCTTACGATACAGAAAATAAGCCTCGAAAAGGCCCTGGAAGAGCTTGGGAAAGCAAAGGATAGCGAAGAGGTTTTCAGGGCAATAGGCCCTATACTCATAAAAGCGACAAAAAAGGAAGTTGATGTTGACTTGAAGGAAAAGCTTTCCTCAATAGACGCGCGATTGATGAGGATAGAAAACCAGGAAAAGAAGATGCGTGAAAAAGCAGACGAAATCCAGAAGAAGCTTCAAGAATCAGTTAAGGCCTGATTTTCTTGACTACTGAAGGGTATTTGTCCCGCAGCCAACTAATTTTTTCGTTGTCATTCATTGAAAAGACGGCCTTTGCAGCAAATAATTGTTCCGCCTGGCTGAGGGAATCAAAATACACAGGGAAGTTTTCCGAAACAGCGTAATGCGCGAATTCGCAGCAGTCAAAAAAATCGTAATCAACTGATTCCAGGAACTTGCCGTCCGTGCTGCGGTTTATGAACTCAAGCGCCTCAAGTGGACCGGCACGCTTAGTGGCTTTCCTTGAAACTATGCCTGAAACATTGCCCAATATATCGGGCTTTGCAGAGGCGTCGATGGTAAAAACACCGCCTTCTTCCCTGTACTTTATTGGGGATGAAAAGGCCCCGCCTTTCATTTTTTTCAGGAATTCTATATCGCCCTTTATGCCAGAGACCTCCGGACCTTTGCTGATGGTTATTTTCACCCTGTCAATGCCCTTTACAGCAGAAGAATAGCTTACCTCATAGCTGATATTCCCGAAAGAAAATCTGCTTTCCGATGGAAGGTAGTAGTAATTCATTCCCCTCAGGATTTCAGTGCCCCTTCTCCAAAGACTCACGTATGACTCTATATTTTCAAATGAGTTTTTGAGGAGGGCCGGATCGAAACTTACCCCGTCCAAATATATTTTGCCCCCCTTTAGCGCAATTGTGCCGCCGCCTTTTGCTTTTACAGACGCTTCTTCCGCGCCCCCGTAACGTGAAATCTTCAGCGTGCCGCCTGATCCAAAAGCGCCCACAATGGGGACAAAAACTCCCTGAATGTCAGCATCGGTTTTTCGTTCTATTATGTTCCCAAAATAAAACGGGTCTGATGACAGCAAGTCAAGTTCCTTTTTCATGACACTGCCTTTTTCATGGTCCGCCAACGACTTTAGCACGGAGGAAAAATCACTGTCCCTCACGCCGTACTTGACTGATGCGGGAAGAAACGATATGATATCATCAATTGAAACGGAACCGGAAAGCGCCGACACCGACTTGTTGTATTCTTCTATAAGGGCCGGGTTTGAAAGGAATGTGTCGTATCTGGATGAAACCTGAAAAATCTCATCGAGATTGTGCTTTTCATGAAGGGGCTTGAGGGATTCGAAATATCCGGCATCAAGCCCGTACTTTCTTCCGGTGGCCATTTCTGATGAAATCAGCGATTCATAGCCTTCAATCGAGTGGCATATTGGCAAAAGCGAGCTGACGTAGTCGTCTGGGATATTGAGTCCATGGGTTTCCTTAAGAAAATGATTAGCAACCCTATAGCCGCTTTTCAGTTTTGTTGCAAGCTCCTCCAGGGAACTGAGGTTAAAATGCACGCTCTCTGCAACATACCCAATAGACTTAAAGTACTCATCAAGGGCCCTTTTCATTTCTTCGCCTTCGCGGCTTTTGGGCACAAATGGCATATCTATCATTCTCATCCAAGGGATAAATATCGTTGGCAAACTGGGAGCTTTTATAGGTAATGGGGGATTATGAAGGAATGATTGATGTAATAGAAGCAATAAAAAAGTCAAAAAGCCCCATAATCCTTGCTCACCACAACGCCGACATGGACTCCCTTTGCTCTGCGCTTGCCCTTAAAGAGGCCCTTTCCCAGCTTAACGTGGATGCAAAGGTTGCTGCAGCACAGGGAGTGAGCAAACGGTGCGAAAAAATTGCAAAGGAATACACAATACTCTCAAACCCCAATCTTGAGAGGCACGATACGGTTATAATAGTCGACACGAGCTCCAAGGAGCAGCTTGCGCCAATCGAGCTTAATCACAAAAACATTATTCTTATAGACCATCATTCGCCCAACAACCTTGTAGGTGTTGCCAAGGTTTCTTACATCGAAAACGCCCCTTCCGTCTCTGAAATGGCCTACTGGGATTCTTGCGGAAACTGCATATTTCAGGTACGGGAACAAAAAAACATTTGAGCTTTTTGCCAAGCTGCTGGAGTCCGTAGACTATGCAAAAGTACAGTCGACAATTTCATCACCCATCGACCAGTCTGAAAGGATAGCGCGGCTTAAAGCGGCGGGAAGGGCCCGCATATACAAAGCCGGGGACAGCTTGGTTGCAGTTTCCGAAGTGGGTTCATTTGAGGCAAGCGCATGCCGCGGATTGATGTCACTGGGTGCGGATATCGCAATAGCTTCATGCATCAAAGAAAACGAGATACGCATAAGCTCACGGGGAAGCAATGAAATCGGGAAAAGGATAGACCTTGCCAAAGACGTTTTTTCGAAGATAGGCGATATTGTAGGGGGCTCAGGTGGCGGCCATCCGCTTGCGGGATCAGCCAACGGGAAAAATCCTGGGAAGCAATACGAAGCGATGAAAAAAATGCTTGAACTCATCGGCGAGAAGCTTGGCCCAGTGAAGGAAATAACCTAATACGAATACTCAATGTCGTCTGTATTGTAAAACGTCATTCCAGAAGAGGCCGTGAAGAACTTTTTTATTTTTTTGGCAGTCTTTGCTTTGACAGGGTTCCCGTCAAGGCCCAGATACTCCAGATTCTCCATAGAGTAAACAGAAGAAGGCACATCCTTTATGTTGTTATCCTCCAATCTCAGCAATGCCATTGTTGATACGTCGCCAAGAGACGAAGGAACGCACTCTATGGCATTGCCAGCCAAGTCTATTTCATACACATTCTTCAATTTTCCGAGTTCTGCAGGAATTTCAGATATCATGTTCCCTTCAAAATTAACGTATCTTAACGAATCCATGCAAGACAATCCGGAAGGTATTTGCTTCATCTTGTTGTTTCCGGCATTGATGCTCCCAAGTCCCCGCATGTTGTTAATAGACTTTGGAAGCTCCCTGATCCTGTTGTTGTCTATGCAGAGGGTCTCAAGGGAGGTCAAATTGCCTATCTCGTCTGGAAGTTCGATGATGCCATTGCCTGAAAGCTGGAGCGACGTGAGGCCCGACAAATTCCCGATGCTTTCTGAAACTCTTCTTATCTTATTTTCATTGGCAGAAAGGCGCTTCAGTGATTTCATTTCCCCTACTCCATCGGGAATGTATGAGATATTATTGTTGTCCAGCACGAGTTCGTTCAGCTTTTGTCTGGAAGGTATTTCAACGCGTTGTCGGAAGCGTCGAAAGACACTAGATACCTGAAGCAGCAAATGAACTCCGGAATTTCAACCAGTGAGTTTCCAGAAACATCAAGCTCCCTGAGTTTTTTAAGGTTCTTCAGGGATTGCGGAATTTCGACTATAGAATTTCTGGAGATATCCAACTTGTGAAGGTCCTCAAGTTTCCCGATGCTTTGCGGAATGCTTTTCACATTGTTATTGGAAATGTCGATGCGCCTTACCTTGCATTTCTCTATGGAAATCTCACCGGACTTGTGCATTGCCTCCAGTGTTTTCCCAAGCTCTTTGGCAATCTCTTCGAGTGTTTTGTAATCGCCATAGGTTACTTCATCATCGCCTATTAACCATATTTCATCGTCTTTTGTGCCCTGATGCTCTGTTGCGGCATCGGAATGGCTTCCGGCAAGGCTTTTGAGATTGCTGTTTATCTTCTTCACGCAAAGGGATACGGTAGTTAAGTATTTAGGCATTAAAACTAACCATGCGTTAATTATGCTCCAATATACTCCCAGAGGTTTCCGCTTCTCATCTCGTGTTTCTTCACGAGGCCTTTCTTCACCAGCTCCTCGAGCACGGCGGCTGCTTCCGTCGGGAAATACTGGAAGACTTCTGCAAGCTCAACCGTTGTAATTCTTTTGTATTTTTTTATGAATGACTCTGTATTGGAAGTGCTAACTTTCGATATCTCGCCTTCTGTCAGCCTGTCTATGGTATTCTCATACTCTTCGAACTTCCTGTAGCCAATCAGCGATATTTCCTGTCCATCGGGATTCTTGAAGACCAGTGTGGGAAATCCTTTTATTTTCCTGTCTTCGCATTCCCTGAGGTCTTCCCTGAAAGCGATTTCCGCCTTGCCGGTGTCCAAAGCGTCCCTGAATTTCTCCATGTCCACGCCAACGCTGGCTGCAAGCGCTTCGAGGACATCCCTTTTTGAGATATTCAGCCCTTCAAGGAACGCCGCCTCCCTTAGCCTCCTTAGGTACCTTTCCCCAATGGCTTCGCCCTGGAACTCGGCGGCCTTGTACGCCACATTGGATGGCCACGTTGAGTTAGGAGGGTCCTCGAGGACGGTTTCCTCATTGATTGGCATCCCGGACTGCCTGCTTACCGAACGCAGATGGTTTGCAATGTCTGATATTGGTATTTTTCCGCTCCCATAGAACTTCCCCATATCCTCAAGCAATCCGCCCATCTTGAAAACTATCTGTATCTGCTTGCCGTACTCTTCCCTCAGTCTCATTATGTTAGGCTCGCTTGCCCAGCACCACGCGCACCACGGATCTGTGAAGTAGAGTACCGTAATCTGCATAATCTTGTTTCCTCGGGGAAGCTTATAACATTTTAACATGGAACCGTCAAAATGCTTAAATACTTTCACTATTATAAGGTGGCTATTGGATAAGGGTGATTTGATGGTTGAATTTTCGCTAGAATACATAACAGAATACGGGGGAGGGAATCCAAAAAAATCCGCTTGGCGGCTCGTAACTGGAATCGGGAAGAAGATTGCAATAAGGACAAGGGAAAACGAGATTGACATGGATTTGATAATACGCTCAGACCCTTCATATGCATCCGAATTTGATGAAGGAAAAATAACAATTGAAAAAATAACGCCTGAAATGGCACCCTGCACCGCTGGCTCTGAGCTCAAGGAAATAGAGGGAGTTATAGAGTACAAGGAATTGGGAATGACTTCGTCTGGATTCGGCCATGAAACATGGAAACCTGTAGGAGACATGAAAACAAAGAATTTCAAATTAAAAATCAGCTCCAAAAAGGGCAAATTGTTTAATAAGTATCTGATAGAAAAAGGTGATTGAATGGTTAAAATGAAGATGAAAAAGGCGTTTGAAGATTATATGGCAAGTTACGACGACTTTGTCAAGCAACGAAGCGATATATACGACGTTTTTCTCGCGGAGTACAAATCAATAAAAGAATCTTCGAAA
>JACRMZ010000099.1 GCA_016219455.1 Candidatus Aenigmatarchaeota archaeon | reverse complement strand
ACATGGGGGAAGGAGTCAACGCGATAGTGGAAACACCAGGGATATTCAGCAACATGCTTTCTTACACAAGGCTCATCGCTGTTGGTTTGTCCAAGGCAGGGATGGCCCTTGCTGTTAACAACATCGGGGTAAAAATGCTGATACTCAATGGCAACATAATTGCCGGCTTCCTTGTGCTTCTTCCTTTCCATCTTCTAATATTTGTACTGGGCATAATAGCCGCCGGCCTCCATTCCCTAAGGCTGCAATATGTGGAGTTTTTCACGAAATTCTACCAGGGCGGCGGCGTCGCATTCAATCCGCTGAGGGAGGAAAGGGCGCATACAAACGCTTAAAAAGACTAGACGAGAAAAATGTCCGTTCATGAGTAAAAAGGAGGTGTAGTGAAATGGCAGCAGAACCGATGAGCGCAGTGGCCGCGGCATTGGCCATAGCAAGCACAGGATTTGCATCCGCTTGGGCAGAGAAGGAGATAGGTTCAGCGGGTGTCGGTGCAATGGCTGAGAACGAGAAGCTGTTCGGCAAAGCTCTGATATTGACGGTCATACCGGAAACCATAGTAATTTTCGGGCTGGTCGTAGCGATAATGATACTTCTATAAGACCCGTTTTTATGGGTCGGGTATCATAAAGACGCAGGTAGCAGTTATGGGTCTTGAGAAGGTTGTGCAGGAGATTGAGGCAAGAGCCAGAAAGCACTCAGATGAGATTGTGAAAAACGCGGAGCATGAGGCACACTTGATCTTGAATGAGGCAAGAGAACGCGCGGCAAAGGCAGAAAGGGAGACTATCGCAGCTGTGAAAAAGGATTTTGAGCAGAGGCGGGCGCACGAGACAGCGAAAGCCGAAATCGAGGCCAAGAAGCTCGTTTTGAACGCTCAAAAGGAAACCCTCTTTGCTGTCCAGGAAAAAGCGAAGCTGCGGCTGGAAGCGCTTTCTGACGACGTGAACAGGAAGATCCTTGATTCCCTTCTCCAGGATGCTGAGAAAGACCTCCAGAAAGGCCACATATATTGCCTGGAAAAAGACAAGGAGTTCATTTCGGCATTCAAGGCGTTTTCCTACAAGGGGACATCCAAGGGTGGAGGCATCCTTGTGGAGAATCTTGAACAGACAGTGAGATTGGACCTGCGCTATCCGACCCTGCTTGAGGGTGTGTGGGAGAAAAACATCAGCGAGATAGCGAAGGTGTTGTTTGGTGCTTAAGGAATATCTTGCGCTCAAAACATCGTTATTCACCAGAGTGGAGAAGAAAAACAGTTTTTCTTCCAAAATAAAATCCTTCAGGATAATCCCGTCTAAGATGCCGTTGATATGGAGGCTTTACGAAAAAGGCAACTATGGCTATGTTTGCGCCAGGGTCAAGGCCAGGAGAAGGCAGCTTTTGCCAAAAGAGGAATATCAGAGGCTTTTGCTTCTGGAGCAAGTTGAGTTCGCGCGTTTCCTCCAGGACAGGAGATATGACATATCAAGCCAGGAATTCTCCGCCATTGAGAAGGCGTTGGACAACGGATTTGAAAAGAGCATATCGGAAATAATTGCATTTTCAGAGCAAAGAGTCAAGGAGATAATAACGGAATACGTCAAAAGGTTCGATGTCCTCAATGTCAAGACTGTCATAAGGGGGGAGTTCACTGATGCTGACCCAAAGGACGTTGAAGAGGCGCTTTCCATCGGATTTTCAGTCGACAAAAAGCTTCTTTACGAGGCCTCAAAGAAACCGACGCTTCAGGAGACTGTTGAGGCGCTCAAAGGCATAGAGTATTATCCAGTCCTGAAGGCGGCGATGAAAAAAGACCACACGCTTCAGGACCTCGAGAACGCCCTTGACGTGAACTATTACAGAAAAATGCTTGACATTGTTGGGAGGAAATCAAAGACAAACAGGCTTTTCCACGATTTCCTCAGGAGGGAGATAGACGTTGTCAACATAGACACACTTCTCAAGCTGAGGAGGGACGGGGTTGAAATAAAGGACGGCATCCTGCTTTCAGGCGGGTTTGAGCTGGACATTAAAAAACTGCATGCGCTGAAAAACAAAAACTATGAGGAAATTTTAGCGGCCCTCAGGGGGAAGAAATACTCGTTTTCAAAACTCATAAAAGACGATGTTGCCGAGACGACACGTTCGCTTGAGAAGAACCTTGTGAAAAGCGCGCGCCGCTTCTCACGATTGTATCCAGTGTCTATAGTTCCTATAGTCCATTTCATGCTTTCAAAGGAAACGGAGATGAAGAACCTGAGGATAATAGCCGGGGGGAAGGAAAGCGGCCTTTCCCAAAAGCGCATAGAGGAGATGCTTGAATGATAACAATAGCAGGAAGCAAGGATTTCGCCCTTGGCTTCAGGCTGGCAGGCGTAAGGCGCGTCTTCTCGCCGGAGCACATCGAGGAAAAAGTCGAGGAGCTCCTTGCTGACAAAGAAATAGACATACTTGTCCTTTGGGATGAGGACATGAAGAAGTTCAAGCCAAGGATGAGGGAAAGGATTAGGAAGATAACAAAACCGATAATAGTCTCTGTGGGAAAGACGGAAGAAGAAGACCTCAGGGAGAAGATAAAGAAGGCTCTCGGCCTTGATCTCTATAAGGAGAAGGACTGAGAAACCTTTAAAAAGATGAAACAAGAAAGAGAGGGTGTTATGGAACAAGGGCAGATTTACAGGGTTTCAGGGCCAGTCGTTACGGCAGTCGGCATAACGCCCAAGATGTACGATGTCGTCTTTGTAGGTGAAAAGGGACTGATGGGCGAAGTAATTGAAATCGCCGGCGACAAGTCAGTGATCCAGGTCTATGAACCCACCGAAGGGATGATGCCTGGAGAGAAGGTCATCAACAGCGGCAAGCCGCTGGTTCTTGAATTGGGCCCGGGAATGCTTACGACGATTTATGATGGCATTCAGCGCCCGCTAGTGAAAATCAAGGAACAATCAGGTGATTTTATCACAAGAGGAATTTCTGTAACTGCAATAGACAGGAAGAAGAAGTGGGACTTTGTGCCTATTGCAAAGAAAGGATCCAGGATTGAAGCCGGTCAGGAACTCGGCTATGTCCAGGAGACTAAACACATAAAGCATTACATCCTTGCCCCGTACGGTGTCAGCGGTGAAATAAGGGAGATAAACGCGGGGAAGTTCAACGTTGAAGAGCAAGTCGCCCTTGTCGGCAACCATAAAGTTTCAATGATGCACACCTGGCCTGTCAGAGAAGCAAGGCCGGTAAAAGAAAAGCTCATGCCTACCGTGCCTCTGATAACTGGCCAGAGGATATTGGATACATTTTTCCCCATAGCGAAAGGCGGGACAGGCTGCATACCAGGGCCGTTTGGCTCGGGAAAAACAGTCACACAGCACCAGCTGGCCCGTTGGTCTGACACTGAGATTGTAGTCTACGTCGGCTGCGGAGAACGCGGAAACGAGATGACAGAAGTCCTCACAGAATTCCCGGAGCTGTCAGACCCTAAAACGGGCGCGCCTCTCATGGAAAGGACAATGCTTATTGCAAACACGTCCAACATGCCAGTCGCTGCAAGGGAGGCTTCCATTTACACCGGGATAACCATGGCCGAATACTACAGGGACATGGGATACGACGTTTCCATAATGGCCGATTCGACATCGCGCTGGGCAGAAGCGATGAGGGAGATTTCATCAAGGCTCGAGGAGATGCCGGGTGAAGAAGGCTATCCGGCATACCTTGCATCTAAGCTTTCCGCATTCTATGAGCGCTCCGGGCGTGTGAAGACACTGGGCGGCAAGCTGGGAAGCGTTACTGTCGTTGGCGCAGTCAGCCCGCCAGGCGGCGATTTCTCAGAGCCCGTTACGCAGAACACGCTGAGGATAGTGAAGGTATTCTGGGCACTTGATGAAAAACTAGCAAACAGCAGGCATTTCCCGGCAATAAACTGGCTTACATCATATTCGTTGTATTCCGGAGTCCTCAATAACTGGATGAAGGAAAACGTCGCAGATGACTGGCAGTCAATGAGGGAAAAGGCGATGGGCATACTCCAGAAAGAGGCCGAACTCAAGGAAATCGTGCAGCTAGTCGGCAGCGACGCTTTGCCAGAACGTGAACAGCTAACGCTTGAAATCGCAAGGATGATAAGGGAGTTCTTCCTCCAGCAGAACGCATACCATCCCGTAGACTCATTCTGCCCCATGAAGAGCCAGTATGCGCTCCTGAAGACTATACTGGAGTACGGCGATCTTGCTTACAAGGCTCTTGACAAGGGAGCAACAATAAAGGACATCTTCGGCATCAAGGCAAGGGAAGAGCTTGGCCGTTCGCGTTTCGAAAAGGACTTCGAGAAGAACATAGTCCGCATAGCCGCCCAGATAAGGGAAGAGCTTTCAAGGCTTGGTGGTTGAAATGAAAGAGTACAAGACGATTACTGACATCGCAGGCCCGCTGGTGTTTGTTGAAAAGACGGACCCAGTTGGTTACGGCGAGCTCGTTCACATTACGCTTCCAAATGGCGATGTGCGCCGGGGGCAGGTGCTTGACACATCAAAAGACGTTGTCGTTGTCCAGGTTTTCGAAGGGACACGTGGGATAGACCGCGCAAGCGGCGTCAAGTTCCTCGGCGAGACGATAAAGCTCGCAGTTTCCAAGGATATGCTTGGAAGGATATTTACTGGTTCCGGTGACCCGTTGGACGGCGGACCCAAAGTCATTCCAGACGAGCGCTTGGATATACTAGGGGAACCGATAAACCCGTGGGCAAGGGAAATGCCGCGTGAGTTCATCCAAACTGGCATAAGCACAATAGACGGATTGCTCACGGTT
>JACRMZ010000004.1 GCA_016219455.1 Candidatus Aenigmatarchaeota archaeon | reverse complement strand
TGTTGTAGTCGTCTGGCACTATATACTTGTCGGATATCAATTCGTCTGCCTTTAGCGCGATGTCGTTTATCGTCAGCTTCTACAGGAGCTGCATCGAGTCTTCCGCGTTTACATAGGCGTTCCTGTACCTTATTTCAGGAGTTATTGAAAAATATATTCCAGTGAATCCAATAAGCGCCAAGACAAGTCCCATGGCAAGTATGGCGTCAAGCGTGAAAATTATTCCTTTCCTCATTGCGTTTTCACCCATAGGTACATGTTTACATTTACTTGTTTTCCTTCAAGTATTGCCTTTCTGGACGATGAGAAAACGGCTGTAGCGTTTCCGAAAGGATAGGTGCCCATAGTTATGTTAATACCATCGAGATATGCAACAGTCCCGTTTGGATACGAGACGTCGAAATAAAAGTCTGTGGCACGGACTCCCAGGACCCTTTTAGCGTAAGTTTCGTTAAGCTTTGAAAACTCTTCCAGGCTTGTCCTTTTGAGGACGTTTGACGATTCCACAAGGCCGACTGAAACCACATTGCTGGAGTTCCACCCCTTCGGATAGCCCTCGCTTACCAGAAGATTGTCCAGCGTGTATGATAGCCTGTCGTGGAGGAATATCCCGCGCTCTTCGCGGATCTCATCAAGCATCCTGTTTTGGTGGATTTGGATGAATGCCATTATGAAAAGGAATGAAAAAATTGCGATTGTGAAGTCTATGCCGAACATCTGCCCCTTGG
Source organism: Candidatus Aenigmatarchaeota archaeon (assembly GCA_016219455.1). Lineage (GTDB taxonomy): Archaea > Aenigmatarchaeota > Aenigmatarchaeia > PWEA01 > JACRMZ01 > JACRMZ01. The sequence goes on along the minus strand of JACRMZ010000004.1, from coordinate 6,454 downwards.
ACTTTTTCATGCCAGCTGATTTAAAAAGAAAAGCAGAGTGCCCCTCCTTGCCGCCAGGAAAATGCTTCTTAGTCAATGATTATCACCCCGTTCTCATTGCGTATCCGGTTGTTTCCTGAGCGTGGGACAGTGCTTATGTTGGGAGTTGTTATCTGCTCGTATATCTGGGAATTCCGCCACCTTATTGTCAGAAGGAGGCTCTGGTTTGAAACGCTGAAGTTGTAGCCTGTCGTAAGGATTCTTGGCGGGAGGGTAAAGTTCCTTTCGTAACCGTTTCCAAATGACGCTGCGAGATTTATCTCCTTTGCTGCAGTCATTGCAGTCCTCCACGCCAAAAGGTCCTCCCGTTCGCTGACAATCATCTGCTCCCTTCCAATTGATATCATCGTGACCATCACCAAGAGAGAGAGGGCTATTGCCATTATTGACATGAACTCTATGGATGCCTGCCCCCTGGCCTTTTTGCGAAAAAGGTCAATCAAAAAACGATTGAGGAAACCCGATAGAGACATATTAACTCAGTAAGAAATGTTTACCCACCCGTCTTTTTGCGCCGTAACAGAGACTCTGTAGTTGCCGGGGTTGATTGGAATTGTGCCGTTCACAATAGCCTCGCTCTTTGCCGCGATGTCAGTGCCAAGGTTGGTGTAGCTGAGATGCATGACAATCACACGGTCGTTTATGATTGAAAAGTTTTTGGTGCTTTCGGGGACGTAGAAGTTTATCGTCATCTTTGCCGGATACCCTTGCGAATAAACGATGTCTGCTGCCTCGGCAAGGGATTCAAGGTTGTCCTCCAACGCCTTGAATTTCAGGTCCTGCCTCGTTTGGTTGGAGTATGATGTCATGTACGCGTACAGCGGTATGAGTATCGCAAGGCTGATTGCCATGATAAGCATGAATTCCAGCCCCGTCTGCCCTTTCATCGCTATAATATAGGATAATTCCTTATAAAAAACGCCTAAAGCGGTTTCAGGTAGAAAAGCGCTATTTCGGCTATGAGGACAAGTATGACAACTCCCACAACCTCTTCGGGCTTTATTTTAAAGCCGTCTGTTTCAACATCGTAGCGTGTCAAGCCGCCGATTCCAGACGGCATGCGTTTCTCATCCTTTGCCATAATCCCATATCTCCAAAAACGCTTAAATAACCAGATACAGCATACTAAATGGGTGATTTTTTGACTGACAGAAAGGCCACTAAGGAAGCTTGGGAGAAACTCAAGTCGCATCTTAAGGAGACGCTTCCGAACTTTGAGGCGTATGAGCAGAAGCTGGATGAGGTTGTTGATGAAGCCGAGACCAGATTCCATGAGTACAGGACGGTTGTTGACGACTTCTTCAAGGGAGTTGAGGGGGAAAGCAAGACAACAGTGGAAGACTACAAGCGGAAAGTCAGGGACTGGTTCAACGACTTCCTGAAGAAATACAGCGACGAATAAGTCGATTATGAGCTTTCCCGAACTTGAGCGGAAAAGAAAGGAGCATCTCTTGGGCGGCGGGAAGGAAAGGCAGGACGACTGTAGGAAAAAGGGGAAGCTTACTGCATTTGAAAGGCCCGGTGCTATCTTTGACTCAGGTACATTTGTGGAGCTTGACCCGTTTGCCACGCACGAGTGCTATGACTTTGGGATGGAGAAGAAAAAAATACTCGGGGACGGCGTTGTCGCAGGCTACGGGAACATTGACGGGAGGCTTTGCTATTTGTTTTCGCATGATTTCACGGCATACGGCGGCTCGCTTGGTTGGGCATTCGCATCCAAGGTCTGCAAAATAATGGATCTTGCCCTCAAGCAGGGCGTTCCCGTCATAGGGATAAACGATTCAGGCGGTGCCAGGATACAGGAAGGGGTTGTGAGCCTTGGCGGATACGCGGAGATATTTGACAGGAACGTCAAAACTTCAGGCGTAATCCCGCAGATATCGCTGATAATGGGTCCCTGCGCCGGCGGAGCCGTCTATTCGCCTGCAATAACGGACTTCATAATAATGACAAAATCTTCCTACATGTTCATAACCGGCCCCGAGGTCGTCAAGGAAGTCACGAAAGAAACCGTGTCCTTTGATGAACTTGGCGGCGCTTCTGTCCACAACAAGAAAAGCGGCGTTGCACACTTTCTGGCAGAAGACGAACAGGACGCTTTTCGCATCCTCAGAAAGCTTCTTTCATTCATACCTTCAAACAACCTTGAGGACCCTCCGCGCTTCCAATCAAAGGACGACCCGATGCGCGCAAACGAAGAGCTGAATTCTATCCTGCCTCCCAGCCCCAACAAGCCCTACGACATGCTTTCCGTCATAAAGAACGTTGTCGATTCCAACGATTTTCTGGAGGTCCAGAAGCACTGGGCAAGGAACATAATTGCCGGGTTTGCCCGTTTGGATGGGAGCCCTGTCGGCATAGTCGCAAACAATCCGGAAGTCCTTGCAGGAGTCTTGGATATTGATTCGTGCGACAAAGCCTCGCGTTTCATCAGGTTCTGCGACTGCTTCAACATACCGCTTGTCACGTTCGTTGATGTGCCGGGTTTCCTCCCAGGGACTAGCCAGGAATGGGGCGGAATAATAAGGCACGGCGCAAAGCTTCTCTATGCGTTTTCCGAGGCCAGCGTTCCCAAGCTTACTGTCATCACAAGAAAAGCCTACGGCGGCGCTTACGACGTAATGAACAGCAAGCACATAGGCGCGGATTTCAATTTCGCCTGGCCGAATGCGGAAATCGCTGTCATGGGGCCGGAGGGAGCCTGCAATATCGTTTTCAGGAAGGAGATTTCTGAGGCAAAAGACCAGAAGAAGAAACGCGACGAACTTGTGGAAGAATACAAGAAACGGTTCTCTAACCCCTACATAGCTGCATCGCGCGGCTACATTGACGATGTCATCGAGCCGAAGGAGACGCGCTCCCGGCTGATTTCATCGCTCAAAGCCATAAACAGGAAGCGCGAGGAGCGGCCCAAAAGGAAGCATGGGAACATACCGGTTTAATTAACGAGTCCGGGATGGCCGACTCTGTACCCATTTGCCAAATAAAACCAGCCGTGGCAATTATTGGACTGGTAAAATCCTTATTTTTTATCTTGTTCCTGTTTTTCCAGTTTTATTTTATTTGTCATTCCGTATGGGTATTTTTTGATGATCCCTAGCAATTCGAGCCTTTTTATGACACGGTGAACCTTTACAGTGGAAAGATTGGTTTTCTTCACCAAGTCCGATTGAGTTAACTCGCCTCCGGCATCTTCAAGCTCTGAAAGGACCGTTTTCTCGTCTGGAGTTGTCATTGTTTCAATAATATCGCTTGTGATTTTCGCCTTTTCCTTTTTCCTCAAGATATCCAGCAAAGAAATACCTGCAAGAATAGAAATTATAGAACCCATGAGGGAAACATAGCCAATTGGGTAAGCAAAGGAGTTTTGGGGCCGAAGAAACCGTTCCCTTGAAAAATTGCCGCTTTGGTTGGCAAGCCGGTTGCCAAACTCCAATGATTCTGTTCTCGATGAATTAAACAGTGACTGGCCACGTTCTTCCCGATAAGAAATGTTCATCTGAAGCAAGAACACTATCAATGATATGCCACCATAGATAAAGCAAAGAACCATTATGGCAAAATGAAGCCTATTTCGCCGTGTATCAAGTTTCAAGCAATTTCATCTCCGGTTATTTCAGCTTATTTCACATACATTTATACGTTCTTGCGATGCATGATAGGTTGTATGGAAACCATCATCGAACTCCATGATGTATGGAAAGTTTATGGCCGAGGAAAAACAGCCGTTAGCGCCCTTCAGGGGGTCAGTGCAACAATAGAGGAAGGCGAGTTCATTTCAATAACAGGGCCATCCGGAAGCGGAAAGTCTACTATGATGTCGATTGTTGGTGCATTGGACCTTCCCACACGGGGTAAGGTATTTCTCAGGGGAAAGGACATATCGAAGATGGATGAGTCTGACCTTGCGGCACTGCGCGGCAAAAGGATAGGCTTTGTTTTTCAGCAGTTCAATCTTATACCCACGCTTACGGCATTGGAGAACGTCATGCTGCCGATGGAATTCCAGGATGACAATGGCGCAAAAAAGAAGGCTAAAGAGGCCCTTGAGAAGGTCGGGTTGAAAGACAGAATGGGCCACAAGCCAGCTGAACTTTCAGGCGGCCAGCATCAGAGAGTTGCAATAGCCAGGGCAATTGCCCATAATCCCGACATGATCCTTGCCGATGAGCCGACTGGCAACCTTGACACAAAGACAGGCAACGATGTGATGGGAATTTTTGGCACCCTTCATAATGAGGGAAAGACCATAGTCCTTGTTACGCATGACATGGGGCTGGCCTCGAGGGCAAACAGGTCGATTAGGCTTGTTGACGGAAAAATAGATGGAGGTAATTTATGAGAATATCGAGTTTTGTTTTGGCGTTCATTCTGCTATTAGCAAGCGTTAACGCGGCTGTTTACACGGTCAACGTCTCTGACCCGCTTTCGGCAGGAAGGTTTTTCCCAACGGACGCAAAGTTTGAAGTTGAAACGCTGAAATACGATCCGTATCCGGTGAGCCCTGGAGATTCTTTTGATGTCTGGATAAAAGTGGACAATGCGGGGCAGAATGACGCTCCCAACGCCGTATTCAACCTTGTGTTGTCGTATCCATTTTCATCAAAAGATGAGCTGAGAACGGAATATGGAAGGTTGCCAGGCGTCGTCTCCGCGACAAAAAATCAGCAGCCCGGAGAAACGGATATGCAGGTCAATCAGGCAATACTCAAGTACCGGATAAAGGTTGCCGATGACGCGCCGCCTGGTGCAAGCAGCATTGTCTTAAACTCGTATACAAATGGAAATGGCGGGAGCCAGTACAGCACAAAGCTCCCTATATCAATCGGAAAGACGAAGACGGATTTCGACGTTGTGATGCAGGACTCAAGCGACCAGGGAACAACATTTGCCATAGCAAATGCCGGAGAGAATTCTGCAACTGCCGTGACAATAAAGGTCAAGGACCAGCAGGGGATTGCATTCAACGGAGCCAAGTCGTCGATAATAGGAAATCTTGCAAGCGGTGACTTCACGACAGTAAACTTCCAGATGGCGCCCTCAAGGGAAGTGAAAGAGGTGACGATACAGGTTTCCTACACAGACAGGGCAGGCATAAGGAACACTGTTGAGAAAGTTGTACCCATAAGCATAGCCAGGGCAGCATCAACGGGAGCGCAGGCTGCACAACAGCAGTCGCAAAGGAATAGGTCACAGAGCCCTTCGTGGGTGTATGGATTAGGGGGATTTGCAGCCGGCCTTGTCTTGATGCCTGCGTGGAGAAGGATAAGGAGAAAGAAGAATGAGACTGAGTAGCATATTCCGCCATGCCCTTGGGATGCTGTTTCACAGCAAGCTTAGGAGCTGGCTGACAATTATTGGCATAGTGATAGGCGTTGCTGCTGTAGTCTCAATAATATCCATAGGGCAGGGATTGCAGCAAAACGTCAATTCGAGGATTTCCGGGCTGGGCCAGGATATCATAACGATAAGAGCAGGCTCCTCGAGGGCATTTGGTTTTGGAGAGGGGGGAGGTTCAGCAGCAAAGCCGCTTTCTTCAAGGGAGTTGAGCGCCATAAGGCTGGTTTCGGGGATAAAATACATAACGGGGATTGTCAGCGGACGCACATCAGCGTCATTTTCCGGCCAGACTGCGTCGTTGTCTGTCCAGGGAATGGACCCGTCAACATTCAAGGATTTCGTGACTTTCGGAATCGCGTCAGGAAGATATCTGGGAAGCGGGGAATCTGGGACGATTGTAATAGGCAATGACGTTGCAATGACTGTGTTCAAAAAACCGCTTCAAGTCGGTTACGTTATTTCGATAAACGGAAGGCCGTTTAGGATAATCGGAATCCTTCAGCCGTCAACAGGCTTTGGCGGGGAGAACACAATATACATGCCACTGGAAGATGCGAGGAACGTGCTTTCAAATGCAAACCTAAAGGACAATGAATACTCGTCAATACAGTCAAAGGTGGCAAACGCCGATTTTATCAGCGATATAAGCGCCGAGATAGAAGCATCGCTGATAAACATAAGACACGTCCGTTCCGATGTGAAAGATTTTTCCGTTACGACTCCGTCAGCCTTCCAGCAAAGGCTAAGCGATGTGACTAATTCGATAACATTGTTCCTGACTGCCATCGCCGCAGTTTCGCTGCTGGTGGGGGGAATCGGCGTGGCAAACACAATGTTCACATCAGTGATTGAGAAAACGAAGGAAATCGGCATAATGAAAGCAATCGGCGCCAGGAATTCCGACATACTCCTCCTCTTTCTCATAAACTCGGGGCTTCTAGGCCTTGTCGGAGGGCTGATAGGAATAAGCCTTGGAGCAATCATATCTCTGTTTCTCCCATCACTTGGAATCAGCCTTGGAAGGCTGCCTGGTTCAAACGGCGGACTTACGACAGTACTTGATCCCGGGTTA
>JACRMZ010000098.1 GCA_016219455.1 Candidatus Aenigmatarchaeota archaeon | reverse complement strand
TGGAACGCAACCAAGGACAGCGCCAATATTGCCCTTGACATGATAGGTGAGGGTATCGAGCTTACGGCAAAGATAACCGACTCCATCATGGGCTCTGAATACATTGACAAGGCAAACCTTGCAAAGTTCAGGGAGAGATGGCAGAACGCCGAGAAGATAATGAACGAAAAGGCCATCAAGAACTACAAGGACAGCAAGGGCATCAAGGACGACGATGAAGAGAAGTTCACGCCGAGAGGTTAACTCGGCACCCTTTATTATTTTACGAGGGGTGAAACATGGACGTCTCCAGATTGACAGTTGAGGGTTCGAGAAGGAAGGAGTACCTAGACTCTCTGAGGAAAGCGCTAAAATCGCTTGAGCAGAAGGCCGGCTTAGAGCCGGTTTCCAGGTATTCAGACTTTGCAGAGCTGCTCAAGGCTGGGGACGACTATGGATTTTTGCATAGCCTTGAGGTTTTCAGCGATTCCGGCCTGCCGTCTACAAGGGTTCTAGACGAAGCGCAGAACGAGAAGACGCGGGCGTTCAATGCCATGAGGCAGCTACCAAATTATGAGAGCATTATCAGGTCAGCAAAGGCAAAAATCTACAGCGGAGCGATGCCCGAAGCCGAGCAGTCTGTTGCAAAAAAGAGGAAGTATTTTGAAAAGGCGTTCTCGCTAAAGATGCCTTCCAAGAAGAAGAGCGTTTCGCTAAAAGGGAGAGCCGGCGAAAAAAACCGTTACGAGATAACTATGGGGAATTATGAGATTTTTTCAGTTGTTACTTCAGGTTCCGTAGACCATGATGTTTATTCAAATTACAGGATAGAGATAGACCAGGATGTCAAGAGCCGCTCGAATTTGATATCCGACATAATCGGGAAGAAGATAGGCATCAATGAGCCCCCGATAAGGCGGGTGAAGAAGAAAGAGAACGGTTCTGAGGTCTTTGTCTTTGAGCTTGCCGTGGATTTCGAAAACAGGCTTAACGACCTTTTCGGAAAGCCGCCTTCGGAGAACTTCAGGAGGCTGGAGAAGCTTGCCCTTGAAGGCGTCGAGCAAGGCGACGAAGTCAAGCCGTATCTTGTGGAGAAGATGACCATTGGGCCTTTCCACATAAAGGAGAATTATTCCGGCGAAAGCCTGAAGGAGCAGTACGCAAACGGCGGCTACATACTCAAGGCTGAAAAGCGCGCCATAAGGCGGGACGACCCAGTCGAGAGGTCTACTGTGTGGTATGTCTGCTCCCCGAACCTCAGGGAAGAAGTTGAGAAAACGGTTGTGGAGAAGAGGAAGGACGACAAGAGCAAGGGGATAGAGCGCGAGTATTTTGTGGTGGTCTGATGGCTGTCAAGAAATCTTTGCTAAAGGAGACGTTGGATGGCCTTTCCAAGGACATCAAAACCAGGTTGAAGGACAAGGAGTTCTATGATCTCATAATAGAAAATGGCAGCGAAACTGCTCCTGCTGAAACCGGCACTGAAGGCATAAGGCTAAGCGAGAAGGGGCTTCGCGCCGCTCAGGCATTTGAGTCGGCGTTTACGACTTATGCCGCTCTTTTCAACGACATGGGCACGCTTTACAACATACCCAAGAAAGAGGAGAAGGACTATGACCTCAAAAAACGCTCTGTTGAGAACTCGTTTGCTATGTATGTTGCTTGCATGGAGGGCCTTGATGTCCTGGGGAAATACACAAGCATCCCCAATGAAAGCGGCCTGATACAGGCGGACTTTGACAGGCCTGGAATGCGCTTGTTTGATGACACAATCTCATCTGCAAAGATAACGCTCAACACTCTTGTCGAGAAGAAGAACCGCGATAAGAGGAAACTCGAGTACGAAGGCGCTGATGCGCCGGATTGGGACAGGGATGAGAACCTCCTGCTGTGGGCAGGCGTTTTCCTCAAGGGCCTTGCCAACAGATGCCTTGTGGAGAAGGACAAGCACCCTGAGCTTGTGGGTTATCTCGAACAGGTGGAGCTCGAACTAAACGGCCATGTTTACAATGGATTCACTTCTTCAGGATCCACTGGCGGCACGCAAACAAAGTTCACCAATGCCACACTGGGGGAAGTTACATTTGACAAGATCATAGGCAACGACGTCGCCATAGAGAAGTTCAAGAGCATAGCTGACAGCCTGCTGTTCTATGATCCTGAGACCAAGAAGAACCCGATAAAGGAGTACTTCGATTTGCCGCGCACAATGCTTGCGTGGGGAAAGCCCGGCACGGGGAAGACTTTGACGCTGCAGGCGCTTGCCAACTACATACAGACACGCGCAAAAGAGGCAGGCAAGGAAAAAAATGTCCTTGTGAAGAACATCAGCCACGATGTCAAGAACGAGTACTTCGGAAAAACGGAAGAGAACCTGAGGAAGCAATTCGCCGAAGCTACCGGCACTGACAAGATCAGCCTGATTTACATAGAAGACATAGACGGCCTGATGCCTGACAGATCCGAGATGCACAATAACCCGGCGCTCAAGGCAATGTTCACGCAAGTCCTGGATATAATGCAGGGGATAAACACGGAGTACTACGGCAACTATGTCATCATTGCTACTACAAACCGCCCTGAAGGCCTGGACGCGGCGCTTTACCAGAGGCTCAAGGAATACCTTGTCGAATTTGAGGGGCCAAAGGGCGAGCAGCAGATGATTGACGCGTTAAGAATCCATCTGAGGAAGGGACTGGACGGCGGTTACATAAGCATCTCGGACGAGGACTGGGAGGAGTTCGGGAAGATTGCAGTAGAAAAGAAATTCGCCGGAAGAGACATAGAGAAGTTCTCCAAGCACGTATATTCCCTCGCGACGACTGACGGGCTCATAACCCCTGACATGTTCAAGATGCCGCCAGAAAAGCTAAAGGAAACGATATTCTCTAAAATGAAGAAGATTGACGGGAAAGCGGTAATCGATGAGGCCAAGCGGTACTCAGACGAGGACGAGTACAGCAAGGAACGCGGCGAAAGGGAAAGGCACAATGACATGGTGAAAACCCTCCTTGATCAGCATCGCGCCCAGAAGGATGCAGACAAGGAAATAACAAAACTCGAAATGGACGACCCTGCAATAAGGGAGCAGCTGTTCAGCGAAATAAACAGGTTCAAGGACCTCACAAAGGCGGAGTTCAAGGTTTACGGCGAGGATGTCAGCGATGAAGAGGCGCTGAAGCTCACGCTTGATAAGAAGTATTACGAGCAGAGGAAAGAGGAGATTAAAAAAGCCGAGAAGAAGGACCCGGACAAAAAGGAGTGATGTTATGGAGACACGTGATGCTATTGCGACTGCAGCAAAGCTTGCAAAGAAGCTTGCTGAAAAGGGGTACGTCAACATATTAGACGAGGGTTCGATGGACGACGTGCTGAAGAACGCCAAGTACAAGTCTGCCGTGAAGATAGACGGAAAAATGAAACCCATAACGCACAAAGTCTATGAGTCAGCCGAAAACTTTGACATGGAGAAGGAATACCAGGAGATAGGGAAGAAGGCAGCCGCTGTAGGCGCCAATTATGCTTTTGTCGAGAAAACAACGCACATTGTTGACGGAAAGGTACTGAGCATAATGGAAGCGCAACCCTACGCAGTCCTCGGTGACGATGAAATCGACCTCTTGTCGTCCGCAGGCCCGTTCCCCTACGACTTATTTTCAGCTGCAAAGAACCACCTCAGGCTTTCCCTTGAGGTAGATTACATGGAGTTGTATGCTTCCAACCCGACGGCGTTCAAGGACCATTTCAGGGCGTCCACAGACGCGAAGAGAGTTGACATAATAAAAAGCGTGATGGACACCGATTCAAAGAACGACGATGTCGACAAGTGGCTGGGGACCAATTATTCTGTCCTCATGAAAAAGGCAATGG
>JACRMZ010000094.1 GCA_016219455.1 Candidatus Aenigmatarchaeota archaeon | reverse complement strand
GGCGCAATGATTGCATGGGCAGGAGAGCTCGCCTACGGAAACCAGGGAGATACGAGAATAAGGCCAAGGTGGAGGGCTGACCAGGTCGACGTGACGTGGTAGTTATTTATTCTTTAATCTGCTTTCCTAATCCCGGTGGGGCGTTATTTACGCGCTGACAAGTGAACTGTATGAAAGGCCCGATATGTTCGATATGCATGAGGTCTGATTTCCTCTGCGCTGCATGCAATGAGAAAGTCAGGACTGAGAAGCTTGACAAGCTAACGCTTGATGTGGTGCGTTTTCTAGGCTCGCTTGAAGACAGGTACAAGAACCTCAGGGATGCCGAAGTCCGCCAGGTCATGGACGTCGGAAAAGCCCTTGTTATTGTTGCAGGCAAGGGAAGCGGCGGGAAGATTGTCGGCAGAGGCGGCGTGATAGCCAAGGATTTGAACGCACGGTTTGGTATGGTCCGCGTAGTGGAAGAAGGCACACGGGAGGAAATGATACAGAGCCTTTTGTTCCCTGTCAAACCAATAGGCGTCAACAAGGTTTACGGTGGCGGAGGGGAAAAGTACAAGCTCCGCGTAAAAATGGCAGACAAGAAAAAAGTCCCCATGGGCAACGATGAGTTCAGGGAGATAACCAAGAAACTGGGAGCAGAAGCAGAGATTTTTTTCGAGTAGCTAAAGCAGCTTCTTTACGGCGTCTGCGATGCTTTTCGCAGAACTGACATTGACAACATCTTTTCGCTCAAACGAATCGCTTGCGATTATTGCATTGGCTCCGGCGAGGCGAAGCTTTTCAGAAACACCCTCAAGAAACAGCGGATGTGTGACTGCAACAAAAACCCGTTGTGCACCGCGTTCCTTGGAAAACTTTATGGCAGGCATCATCGTGCTTCCAGATGTCACGATATCATCAGCGATTATCACGTCCTTCCCTTTGCAGTCGATTTGGGGGAAGGCAAACTTCACTTCACCGGTAACGCGGTCCCTCCTCTTTTCAAAGAAGAACGACTTTCCGCCAACCTCTTTGCGAAGCGGCTCTGCGTATTTCATTTGCAGGTCAAGTGTAACAACAGCGTCAGCTCCCATCGCCTCGATAAGCTTTGCAACTGCTTTTGATGAGACAACTTCACCTTTCAGGAACTGCTTATCCTGGCGCGAGAACGGAAAATACGGTATAACAACAATCCTCTTTGATGCGCCTTTGCAAGCTTCGATAAGAAAGAGAAGCTCGGCGAGATTGCGCGTCTGTGGAAATGGGCAGCTTTGGACGATTATTGCAACTTTGTCAGAGACGTCTGCCGTGACTTTGAACTCGCCATCAGGAAAAACGCGAAGCTCGCTTTCCACGAGACCGCACCCAAGCTCCGAAGAAAGCGCCTTCCCAAGGCCCCTGGAAGCGCTCCCAGAAAGCACAATCACAGATTTAAATTGGCTCCCAGCTTTTAATAGTGAGTTATGGGAAAAATCAAGGTCTGGGTAGCCATAGAGGCGTTGGCTGCGAAGAAGGAGATTGTGGAGGAGGCGTTGAAATCCCACGTAGGCAGGATACAAAAAGAGAGGAACATCGAGATTGTGAAAGAGACATTCCAGGACGCGCTGAAAGTGGAGCAGCCTCCGCAGGGCGTCAGTGAAGCATACTCACAGGTGGTTGAAATAGAGTTCAAAATAGACTCGCTTAGAAACTTATTGAATTTCGTCGTTATCTACGGTCCCTCTGCGCTGGAAATACTTGACCCGGCAAAACTCGAAGTAAGCGCGTCGGATGCGCAGGATATGCTCAACTCCATCTCCGCGCTGATACATAGATACGCTTCGATGGGAGTAGGCGGCGTTGTCATAAGCGCAAAATAAACCTTTTAGGTCCTTTTGTCCAAGTTTTCTAATAATTTTCCCGTCTGCCAAAGTGCTTTGCCAGCGAGTTTAATCAAAAATAACCGTTTTTTCAACGACAGATAACCTGCCAACTAAAGGAAGATAACCATCAGCTAAAAGCTAAGAAAATACCCAAACCCCAAAAGCTTAAATGCTTTAATTAACATAAGGTTAAAAATAATAGTTTCATGGAACAATTAATAGGAACTTTTTATACTTCTATGGCATTAGATAGATATGAAACAATTGAAACACTTGGTTTTAGCCGTTTTTTTGATTGTTTCAATGCCATTTGCTAGCGCAACAATAGACTTTTTCGAGATTTCAAGCTTCGTCGAGGGGGAAACAGCAAAGCACAATATAGTGATGATTTTCTCTGCGATACCCAAAACGCTGGAATACCCCATTCTTATGCCGGCTGAAAGTGTCAAGATAAACCCCAACTTTAAGGGGCACAAGTGCAAAGTGGAGTCGAAAAGCTGGGGAACAAACATTTTGTGCGATTTGTCCAACGTCACTGGTGGAAATGTGCTTGGAATATCATTCCAAAGCTCCGGGGGGATAAGGAAACTTGATGAATACAGCGCTTTTGATATTGGGATACGCGTGCCGGATGACGCCAAAAAGGCCGTTATACGCGCAGGCCTTGGCGAAGGCCTATTCCTGATAAAACCAAGGGAAGGCGCCACAAGCGTGACTCCGTATTACCCCACGGACGGCAAAGAGGGCTCCGACGGCCGGCGAATATATGTCGTTTGGGAGCGTGAGGGACTCAAGAGGGGAGATTCTATCAATGTTGGCCTTTCATATGAGGGTTCACCAACTGCCAGGGTAAATTACCTCTATTTCATCATCCCAATACCGATTTTAATAGGGCTTTTCCTGGTTTTCCGGCAGTTTGGCAAGGGACTTAGAACTGTAATCCCTGTCCTCAAGGAGGACGAGAGGAAAATTGTTGAGGTAATCCAATCTTACGGTGGACGGTGCAAACAGAGGAAAATAGTAGCTGATACAGAGTATAGCAAGGCCAGAGTAAGCCGTTTGGTCCACAGCTTACGTGAGCGTGGAATACTAGAAGTTCTGCCAAAAGGGCGCACGAACGAGGTAGTTTTGAAGGAGCTAAAAATGGCCGATCAAAAATGAATTAAAATGCGTTGTTATGCCAAAAAACAACTTAAAAACCTTTTGGAACAATTTAATGACATTTATGACAGCTTTAAGTGAAAACAGACAGGTTGTTAACCAATGCAAA
>JACRMZ010000021.1 GCA_016219455.1 Candidatus Aenigmatarchaeota archaeon | reverse complement strand
CCGGCAGGGAGGTTTTGGACCATATCAAGGACATGAAATACATTGTAATAGACCATGACCCCGAAATTGTCGACGCATTGAAAAGCCACAACTGCATTTATGGTGTTCCTGATAACCACTACACGCTCGACCTTTTGGGAGTGAAAAAGGCCCGTTTCATAATTATCACGGCTCCTGATTACCCAATGGCGTCCTTCGTGATAGAGGAATCGCGGAAAGTCAACAAAAAAATAAAAATAATGGCAAGGGCAACAAGCATCGAGGAGGCACTGGGATTATACAAAGTCGGGGCGGACATAGTTATGATACCTGAAGTCCTCACCGGCAAGGAGATGGCCAAAAAGCTCGGGGAAATGATAAAGGGGAAAGACTTTGAGAAAGAGCGTGAAGAGCACATAACCGCCTTTGGCAAAGCGTTTTCCGACAGGTTCCTAATTTAGGAAAACTCCAACATTTATTAAGGCAACGCAACTATTCTACGTTATGACTGGCGTCGGATTGACCGAATGGGCCATTTTTGCGGCCATTATCTTGGGGGCCCTTTACATAGACCTTCAGGTAGTCGGCAAAAAACACCAGGTATTGGGGAGAAAAGACGCCCTTCTATGGAGCTTCATATGGATTTCCCTTGCCCTTTCATTCAACGTCCTTGTTTATATTTGGAACGGCCCAAAAAGCGCGCTGGAGTTCACAACAGGATACATAATAGAGGAATCGCTCAGCGTTGATAACCTTTTTGTATTCATAATAATTTTCTCCTATTTCGGGGTCAAAGGAGAGTATCAGAGGCGTGTCTTGTTCTGGGGGATAATAGGGGCATTCGTAATGCGCGGCGCAATGATCCTTCTCGGAGTGTCGCTTATCCAAAGGTTCGAGTGGATTTCATATATTTTCGGCATTTTCCTAGTGTATACTGGAATAAAGATAGGCACAGAGAACGAGGTTGAGATACATCCAGAAGACAATGTAATCGTAAAATACTGCAGGAAGCTTCTTCCGGTTACAAAGGATTTCCATGGCTCCAAATTCTTCATTAGGGATGGTGCAAAGCTCATGGCAACGCCGTTGTTTGTCTCACTTCTCGTGATTGAGAGCAGCGACCTTTTGTTTGCCGTTGATTCGGTTCCGGCAATATTATCAATAACAACTGACCCGTTTATCGTGTACTCTTCCAATGTTTTTGCCATCCTTGGCCTGAGGAGCCTCTACTTCCTCCTTGCAGGAATGATGGAGACTTTCAAATACCTCAAGTTGGGGATTTCCGGCGTTCTGGTGTTTGTCGGGGCAAAGATGCTCCTTCCAAGCATTACAGAGCTTGTTTTCCACCAGGTTTACAAGATACCGACTGAAATCTCGCTGCTCGTTGTAGCTGGAACCCTTGGGCTGTCTGTCATCGCGTCCCTTGCTGTGAAGGGAAAAGACGCAAAATAGATTAATTCTTAGTCGAATTCGTTACGGCTTCTATGTCAATAGGCTGGCCGGCTTTGTGGTTCAGGACTGTGAAAATATCCGACTCGAATGCCGTGTAATTTGGTGTTTGCCTGAAGCGGACAATGCTGTCTATTATCATGGCATTTATGTCGATATTGTAATCCTGCTTCCTCCAGATATTTGCATCCTGCCAGTCAAGTATCTTCAGCTTTTCTCCGTAGCTTAGCGAGCCGTCCTCGTAAACGTCTTTCACCATTGTGCGGACTTCCTCTTTGGTGGGCTCTGAAAGCTCTTCAGCCACCATCTTTTTGGTGTTTATCCCCAATATCCCGCTTTCCATGAACTTTGAATCGTTCCAGTCCTTGATATCGGAATATTCCACGGAGCCTTTGTTTTCGTATGCGTTATTTATTATACGTTTCAAGTCCCTTTGGTCAAGCCAGTAAATGGGGCCTTTGTCAATCGCATACTCTAAACCTATGATGAGTGCCGCCCCGCCGGCTATGGTTCCAACAAGGCTTCCAACAACACCCTTGGCAGTAAGCTTGTCTTCAGCCGTCCCGTAAGAAACGGAATCTTCATTGTGCGTATCAAAAACTTTCTTGTACATCATATCACCTTTATTGTCATTTTGGGGTAATGGATTTAAGCTATTTCTTTAGCTTCTTTTTCAGCATTCTGGCGCCATTCATGCCAGCATTTACCGCAAATGGCACTCCAAATGTCCAAAGTCCCGTATTAAGCCCTAGGACTCTCCCGGCCCAATGGACACCCATCCTGGCCCCCTTCTTTTTCATGCTTCCCCCTTTCCTCGAAACACGGCCGGAATAATCCTTGTTTATTATGCCTCCGTTTGTGACGCTTTCATATGCAGGGTTGCTTTTATAGAATGTCTGGTATCCCCATTCTATCATAGACATCGGATCAGTGCCTTCTGCAAATCCTTCCGTAAAGTCCGCAAAGTATCCGTCTCCCAGATTCTGATACCAGTCGCCTATGCGTTTCTTAAACCCTTTCTTCTCGCTGTATTCATCGTATCCCATAAAATCACCTTTTGTCCCTGTATAACTTGTCCATCCTTTCTGAATGGTAATCGTCCATCTTTTTCGTTAACGCGTTAAACTCTGAATTTTTATCCGGCAGCATTTGCCCATCTGCAGATTCAATAGTCCCAACAATCGATTTCAGGTATTCTGCATCGGCTTTAGAGTATTGCGCATACTCTTCCCTTGTTTTCAGCACTTTCTTCAATGCCGAGTCCCTGACGCGCTTTTTCTTTACCGCGTCATCAGAAGGGATGCCTTTATTGTTCGCATAATTTACAATCTCCTTTGCGACAGAGTTGTAATGCTCACCAAAAGTTTTTTCCATTGACTTTATAGTCTTCATTATATTCACAATGGCCGAAATCTCTTCTCCGCCATCCATCATTTCAAATATTGCTCCCAATTTGTCCAATGAACCGGTTTCACTGAAAACGTTGAGCATCATAAGCATTTGATCCGCATCCTCCTCCCCCTCAAACATTTCCTTGAAAATTGTGTCATCCCTGTAGAAGAATACTTTTAAGTCGTCGCTGGGGCAGACATTATCAATGATTTCCACCCTTTCGATATCATGGTAAAGACGGGCTATCCTTTTGATTTCTGCCGCAGTTTTTGCCTTTTCCGCATCCTCAGTGAACTCTTTAAACCCCATCAAACCCCCTTCATTGGCATGAATAGATGGGGTTAATTACTTAAAGGTGTGTTTTTAGTGCTACTACCAATAAGTATTTAAAATTTTACTACCTATCTAGTGTAACTACGAGGTGATACTATGGATGGAGAATTAGAGGTAAAAAAGTCAACCATAATGAGGGTCACCCCTGGTGCTTACAGCATAAGAGACGGTCTTATGGACAAGATAAGCGAGGGGGACGACATGGGAGACAGGACAATAGACGAGATGCTGGACTATTTCGCGAATAAGAAGAGCTGGGACTTGTCAAAATCAACAGTTGTAAATGCCATAAAAAAGGAGATGGATGGGCGCTATGTGATCACAGGCACCAAGCACAGCGATCCAGGAATGAACTATGGGAAAACGCACGCCTGCACAAACGATTGCGCTAGCACAAAGCTTGATGACAAGACATCATGGTATCTCAAGGACTGGATGGTTCTTGGAAGGACCGGAAGCGGCACTGAATACTATCTGCTTGACGTTAAGGTAAACAAGAACCACGAAGGGGGCCTTGAGCTGTAAGCGATTGAAAAAACTCGCCCTGCTTTAGGTGCCCTATGGCTGTAATTAGTGGGTGGGTCTCACGGTCTTACACGGATGATACCCCCTCTCACGAAATGCCTGAAACAACAGATTCAATGCGGCATAAGGCAAAGTTTAATATGAAAGGCGGCAACATGGAAATTCCAGACACACACTTCATCGAAATGGCAAAGAAGTCCCCGATTGTAATACTTGGGGACAGGGTCTTTGTTGCCAAGGACAGGTACGATGGGGAGAAAAACTATCTCAACAGCGGGGAAGAAAAATACGGCCTTGTTGAATGCGATACAACCAGGGGAATGGAAATGCTTTATCATGACATCAACAAAGACGCTATTTTCGAGGTGAAAAAAGAGTTTTCAAAGATTTCACTCAGGAAAAAACTGCACAGCTATGAGTCCGTCATCGAAAACCTCAAATCCGCAGAATCTATGATTTTTATTCTCAATGAAGTCATACCAAAGCTTGTTCCTGAGAATCCCGAGGAACTTTTGGGGGAAGCCAGAAGGGAACGCCCCATAGAAAAGTTCATGCGCGACTTCCCTGCGACTTCCAACCAAAGCGAAAAAATGCCGGTTTTTGAAAGCCTCAAGAGCGGCTTGGAGGAGTTGGAAAAGAACTCCAAATACATAAAACGGAACAGTTCGTTTTCCAGGCTTTATAGGACGATTGCAAGCACAGATGAGATGGACGTGCTTCTTGATGATAGCCAGCAAAGAAACGGGTTTGCCGCAATTGGCGGAATGGTCTACAGGCTGCAATCTGGGAAAGGCGCAATTGGCGCAAAGATAGGCAAAGAATACCAGATAGCGCAGCCAATAGGAACAATAGACTGGTTTGACAACGAGTACAGGAAGGTTCTTGTCGAGGACTTTTCAGTGGAAGCAGACGAGGAGGCAACAAACCAGCAGGAAGCACTCAAGGACATCGAAGCGGAATACTCAAAGATGATAGAATCTGTTGCGGCATTCGAACAAAAGGGGAAATTTGAGTATGAAGGGACTGGAATACTCCGCAGAAACGGAGCCAACTTCATCTATATCAAAATCCCGGAATTTGCGCTAAAAGACTCAAAAAAGGATACAGGAAGCTATCTTTTCAATGGCTGCAGGATAGGGGTAAAGGTTTCCTACGGCGACAGCATATCCGTTGGAAAGCCGGTAGTCATCGAACAATATTCACATCCATTCCTGAAGCATTACAACGATGAATTCCAGGAAATTTGCATGGGCGACTACAATACAACTGTTCTTTCAAACATGAACTCTGCCGACGCAATAACAAAATATCTCGCTGACGCGGCAACGATAATTTCAAGGGGTTACACTGCAACATGCAGGCCGTACAACCATCTTGACAACTCATACTTTACCGGCCAAAGGGTCGGTGATTTGGAATTAACAAGGAGGAAAATAAAGGCGATGAATTGAGGTGTGTTTATGGAATTTGATGATATAGACGACGTTCTTGGAAAACCAATGACAGAGGAATGGGACCCCTGGAATTATGTGCCGGCCAAAGTCACTGCTAAAAAAAGCCTGATATACAAGGCGGCAATGGTCAGCAGAATGGTTTCTGAAGTAGGCGGAGGAAGCTATGAATGGTACGGATTGCTTGTAGCAGACGCATCCAATCCACGCGTTGCCTTGGACTTCATTCTTCCGGAAAAGCAGGAAGTTGGCGGCTCCTTTGTCAGAGTCGATGGCCACTACGTCAGGAAGGCTGTAGACGAGCTTGACAACAAGAACGTGAGGAATGGGACAAACTATAAGATAGTGGGATGGATACACAATCATGCAAGTTTCAGCACTTTTCATTCCGGCACAGATGACAGAAACACCATGGACCTTCTGGGCACAACTTCCAACAATACGCGCGGGTATGTGAACAAAAGCATGGGGACAGCCCCCAGAGTCTCTGGTTTATGGGAAGGGGACACGTTCATCATAAAGGGCGAAGAGGGCTCGCCAGATATGTCGTACAAAATAGACATCACAAAGTTTGCGCCGTCACTGGGTATAGACAAGGCAAAAAATGAGATTGAGAAGATACTTTCAACACCGGCGGAAATGAAGGAAAAAATTGAGATTGGTTTCTGCTACAGCATAGTTGTCAACAATGCCGGGAGCAGGCCACATTGCGAAATAGCCATTTCGGCCGAGGGCAAGTTGTCAAACTATAAGATGGAAGACAAGAAAGTCACAGAACTGGAATTGGTCGATGACGACTCTGAGGTTGATGAAGATTCCATACGGGATATGGTAAAAACATGCGTGAGCTTCCCTTCAAAGCCCAAGTTCTGGGGATGGAAACAGGAAGAGGACGAGAAGAAACCGTGGAAAGACGAGAAAGTCACCGTATACATCGACGAACCCAAGGAGGAGAAGCTCTACACGGACTTTGACCAACTTTGGCAAGAGGTCAAGCTTGAAAAGAAAGGTAAGAGAAGATGAGCAGATACCACAGGCAGGAGCTTATAGACGGTTGGGACCAGGAAAAGCTTAGGAAAGCCAAGGTTGCAATCGTCGGCGACGGGAAACTGGCGGAATACGTTGCAATACCCCTTGCAGCACTTGGCGTTGGAGAAATACGAATAATCGGAAACGGCGATTCACGTAAGTTTCTTGATTTCGATGACCCGCAAAACGCATCAAAGAATACAGCAAAGGCAAAGATGAGAAAGGGCAAACTCCCAAAGGAATGGGACGCAGAAGATTCAAAAAGCAGTCTTATTGAACAAGATATGGCGTTTGAGCCAAAGTACCTTGCCAATTGCCTTGAAAAGCTGAATTCTGATGTGAAGGCATATGGTTACCGCGGAGAGCTTGCAAATGAAGCGTCAAAATACATGCTTAACGGAATGGACCTCGTAATAGATGCGACAAACGACAGCTTCTCCAAATCCCTTGCGTCGGACTTTGGGAAATACATCTCAATAACGGGAAGCGGAAACGTCGGCGTGAAGCGGAAACGTCGGCGTGGTCTCCTCAAAAAAGGCCGAAAAACGAAAAGAACACGTTTTCTCCGTAAGCGGGGAAGAAGACGCCGTGCTTTCAATAGTTCTTGGCGGATTGGCTGCAGGCGAGGCAAAAAAGATGCTTATGGGCGAAGAGGTCTCAGAGGACCCTATAATATACAACAAATTTTCAGGCATTGACGGCAAAGAAAAAACGGAGGAAAATGACACCGATTACTCGGGGAAAAAGGTCCTTGTGGTGGGCGCAGGCGCACTGGGAAATTTTGTTGCCATGGGACTCGCGGAACTTGGAGTCGGAAAAGTCGACATAATAGATGACGACACAATAGAAGACACCAACCTTAATCGGCAGATTCTATATTACGATTCTGTCGGAAAAGGCAAAGCCAAAACCCTTGCAAGAAAGACAGGTTATATGAACCCCGGAATTTCCATCAACGCTTTTGAAAAGAAGTTTGACGAGAATTTTGACGGCAACTATGATTTGATATTTGACTGCGTTGATAACTTTGCGACACGCGCATTGATGAGCGATTTTGCGGCAAGGAAGAAGATACCGTTGGTCTCAGGAGGCACTGACTGGAAGGGCGGGCAGGTTGCTGTTTACGTCCCGGGGAAGGCGTGCCTTGATTGCCAAATGGACCTCAAAAAATCGGCAAAAAAACGCGATGAAAGCCAAAGCTGCATCTATGCCCCAAACCCTTCGGTTATTTTCACAAATCAGGCAATAGCCGGGATGATGGTCAACGAGGCTGTCAGGATTTTCGAAAACACAGGAATACTGCGCGGAAGAAGAGGATACGACTCTGAAATGAACGGCCGTTTGGGCAAAACGGACACAACGGGGGAATGCGAGCATGGATGATTTCCTGGATGAATTCAAGAGTGAGAAAAAGAAGTTTGACTATGACCTTGGAAAGGACCCAAAGAGAAGGATAGCCCATATTATTGAAGCCGGCAATCCTATTGGAAACAGGCGCTTGGAAATCAAAGACCTGGAAAGCAACTATCTGGGCATAACGCCTGACGTACAATGCGGTTTAGGCGAAAGCATAGCAAGAGACATAGGGAAAAGATCGCATCTGCCAGGAAGATGGGCAAAACGTCCCATAGAATCCATACTTTATGAGTTGCCAAATGTGGATTCCCGGGAAGCGGCATACAAGGATGGGGGGATGGATACCGTAAGGCCTGTCAGGACCGAGGCAATGATGGTTGCAAATAAAGTATACAATAACATCGTTTTCAAGGATCCTCTGGAAAAAATTTGTTCAATTGCGGATATCAGGTCTCTTATACTCGCATCCGATATCTATTCGCGGCTTGCCAAGGAAGGCAAAAATTCCGTGAAGTCAACAATCCCCTCCTCGATACT
>JACRMZ010000096.1 GCA_016219455.1 Candidatus Aenigmatarchaeota archaeon | reverse complement strand
GCTGCTGTTTGCGATGTATCAATGCACAAGAACGTAAGGGACATGGTCTCAATAGTCCTCAAGGAGCTTGGGAAGATAGACATACTTGTCAACTGTGCCGGCTTTGGCGTATACAAGACCTTTGAACAGCATACCATTGATGACATAGAAGGCCAGATGAAAACAAACTTTTTCGGCACAGTATACTGCACAAAGGAAGTTGTGGCACACATGCTTGAAAGGGGAAAAGGGGATGTGGTCAACGTGGCATCAATGGCAGGCAAGCTTTCGTTCCCGAACTACTCTGGATACTGCGCAAGCAAGTTTGCCGTTGTCGGGTTCACCGAGAGCATTTACCACGAACTCAAGCCGAAGGGGATAAATGTCCACCTAGTCTGCCCTGCAGGGACGCAGACAGCGTTTTTCAATCACCCGTCTTTTGAAGGGCATCCGCACAGGGTGCATTACACAGAAATGATGATGCCTGAAGAAGTGGCCGCAAAAATCATAAATGCCATTAACAGGAATATTTTCGAGATTCACACACCATTGATGGAAAGTGTGATAGTGAAAGCCAAGAGCGTTTTCCCAACGCTGTTCAGGCAAGTACAGCAGCAGCGCCATTTGGCAAGGCAATCACAGCAAAATGAAAGCAAGTTTACTGAGAGTGGCGGTGACAAACGTTAACTTTAAGAAAGGTTTATATAAAACCAAAACAATAGTAACTATAGAGGGGTGGTAACATGTCGCTAAGGGGTATGCTATGGAAAAAGCTCCATAATTTGGATGGAAAGGGCCAGTTGGCTGTTTCTGAAGAGAACAAGGGAGAGCCTGTTCAGGTAGGGTCTAACATAACAATAGGCGCCGTTTATCACGGAGGCCATTTGGGGTTCACAATACAGTACCCGCCATTTGACCTGATGAGGCTTGGTTCCATGTCAATCAATGAGAATGAGATAACATTCACTTACTCGTCAAGCAGGCTAATAATCCCTCTTGGCAATGTCGACATGAAGAAGCTATACGCCGACATAGAAAGCGAAGAGAGCAAGATGACATATACGAATAATTTTGACATAACAATAGTATTTGATGACAAGGGAAAATCGCAATCGCCGCAGTTCAACATACCCAACATCAAGGACGTTGAAATGCTAAAGGAGTGGGTGCATGAAAGGCTTTCAAAGATGGAGTTGGCTGAGAAGGCTACAATCAAAGAGGACTTGAAAGCGGTTAAAGAGCCAAAGAAGGAAGATATCAACCCATGGAGGGCGCACCACGGAAAGAAAGAGGAGCACGTTAATCCGTGGAGGGCGCATGCGCACCTGGCAAAAGAGGAGCAGAAACAGCCCGTTGCCACGGCAGCACCTGCTGCCAATGTGTCTCACGACGAGATGCTCAGGCTCCTCAAGCTAAGGCTGGCAAAGGGTGAGATAACAATGCATGAATTTAGGGAAATGAAGAAGGAGCTTGACAGCTAGCTCCTTTTGGAATTTTTTTCTTAAAAGGCGGGTGGCGGGATGGGGATTCTCAACAGGGATAAAAGGAAGAAGATTGATTTCGGCCCTTACATCAAACGCGTCTGTTCCGAGATAGAGAAGCTTGACAATCCTTCCGAGCGTGTAAAGTACACATGGGTCATTGTCCCAGGCTCTGCCGAAATAGAGAGATCAGACAATGGAGATTGGCCGGGAGTTGTGTCGAGATTTTCATATCCTGAGAGGGAGGGCGACACGCTTGTCGTAAAGGTTTATGACCGGAGTGTCATTGAGCCAATGAGGGGCATGTGCAAAAAATACGCATCGGAGTTTGGGAAAGGCAAGGCAAAACTCAAGATAACGAAGATAATCGAGGAGGAGTATTGAGGCGGATATCATGGCTGTAAAATTGGTGATATTCGACCTTGACGACACGCTCATCAAGACGTCTGCGATAACCAAAGAGTGCTATGCAACGGCAAGGGACTACCTGAAAGAAAAAGGAGCCAAGGAAAGCACGCTTTTGCATCTTGACGAAAAGTTCAACAGCCCTGTTTCTTACCACAAATCCGTCAAGAAACTGGAAGAAGAGCTCTACAGGGACGGGTTGAAAAAAGACGATGTTTACAGATCAATAGACATATTCAACGCCGGGCAGGTGAGCGGGAAGCTTGAGATGGTTGATGGGGCAAAGGAAGTCCTTGAGGGGCTTAAGGACCTCAGAAAAAGCGGAAAAATAAAGACAGTGCTTGTTACGTCTTCGAAGGACGCCAAAGTTCAGAACTACAAGATAAAGCAGTTCTCACTTTCTAAGTATTTCGATGACATCTGCATAGACAACTATCAAGAGTGCGGAAAGGGGGTAGCGCTTGAAAAATACCAGATTGACAACAAACTTCAGCCAGAAGAAGTGATAGTAATAGGGGACAAGATATCAGACGAGATAAAGTATGCAAATCTTCTGGGGATGAAGACTGTGCGGATACTGGAGGGGAGGCATTCTGTCGCCATCCCAAAGAAGGGCGAAGAGCATCCGCAGATAGAAATAGAGAAAATAGCGGATTTCCTGAAAATACTCAAAGAGCGTTTAGGATAAATATTACTTTCTTTCTAGTAACAAGCATGAAGCACGCCCTTGTGAATAAGGTCAAGAGCGCCCTCGATGAGCGCGGTTACATGTACGCGGAGTACGATGGGGGCTGTTTTGACATCGCCGCCAGGGGAGATAAGACAATGACAATAAAGGTGCTTTCAAACATCGATTCGTTCCTTCCATTCCAAGCAAGCAGCCTGAAACGTGTGTCGGCGCATCTGCAAAGCGAGCCGCTTATAATCGGGATGCGGACGAATAAAGGCACTCTGGATGATGGGGTGATGTTCGAGCGCTTCGGGCTTCCGGCGTTCACAGTCAACACTTTCGAGGATGTGATAGACGGCGAGTATCCGGAGCTCCGCAGGCTAAAGGGCGGGCTGTTCGGCGAGATAGACGGCGACGCACTGAGGAGCGCAAGGCTAAAGTGCAACCTTACGCAGGAGGAGCTTGGAACCAAATTAAGCGTAAGCAAGAAGACGATTTACCAGCATGAGCGCGGAGTCGGCCTTGCAAATGCGGACCTGATAAGGAAGGCAGAGATTATATTGGAGGAGAGGATAACCCGCTCCGTTACCATAAGGTACGATCTTGATGGTATGCAAGGAACACCGAAAAACAGCATGGAAGTGGAGGTTGCGCAAGGCCTCCGAAAGCTTGGCTTTTCAACATTCTTCGTGGAAAAGGCGCCATTTGACATCATGGCAGAAGGGCGGGAACCTGTGTTCTCCGAGGTTGTTTCTGACAGCAAAGATTCAAGGAGGAACATTGATGCGCTAAGAGAGATTTCAGCGCTGTTTGAGAGGAAGTTTTTCCTTGTTTCCGAGGACGACGTGGGCGACGCGCCAGTCATTACTAAAGACGAGCTCTCGTCATTCGAGTCATCGGCAGAGCTGATAAAATCACTCCAAAAAAAACGGGTAATCTAGTCTTCAATGCCAATGAAGTATGTCCGTATATCCTTCGCGTCAGTTTCATTCCTATAAACAAATGTTATAATTCTGTTGGCATATGAAGTGGAGTTTTTCAAGTCCTTTGGCGTTACCTTATAGACTTCCTTTCCACGCCTTTTTTCACGCTCTATGTCAAAGGCGTCAAAACGGAAATATGCAACCCATCCGTATCCGGGAAGCTCATCTTCCTGAGAAACTTCAATTTCAAACTGCTTGCCGATTTTTGCCCGCTTCCTAATAGTCTCATCCATATAGTCGCCTTGACTGCAATAGGATAAATATAATCTTCATTTTGGACGATAATATTAACACTTTGTTATATTTACTCTTTGTTAATAAAACTAAAGGATATCGTAGAAAGCTATAAATACAGCTGGGTCTAAACTGTGCTTGCAGGTATACTCCATGAGCAGTATACCCAACAATCAAAAACACAAAATAGGAGGTGTGTGAAAATGGCAAATCCACAGCAAATGCAGGGACAGCCGATATTCATCCTCTCCCCGGACGCACAGCGTTCTTTGGGAAGGGATGCGCAGAGAAACAACATTGCCGCTGGCAAAGCAGTAGGCGATACGGTAAGAACAACTCTTGGACCCAAGGGAATGGACAAGATGTTGGTTGACAGCATCGGCGACATCGTGATAACAAATGATGGAGTGACGATACTTGAGGAAATGGAGATAGAGCACCCGGCAGCAAAGATGCTCGTTGAAGTCGCCAAGACACAGGACGAGGAAGTCGGCGACGGGACGACTACAGCCGTGGTAATCGCGTCAGAGCTTTTGAAGAAGGCAGAGACCCTTCTTGAGCAGGAGATTCATCCGACAGTCATAACCAAGGGCTATAGGATCGCCCGCGAGCGTGCTTTGCAGTTCCTTGAGGACAAGGTAGCAAGGAAATTGGATATAAAAGACAGGGAGATGCTCAGGAACATTGCATCAACGTCGATGACAGGCAAGACCTCGGAAAGGGCTTCGGCTCACTTGTCTGAAGTTGCTATAGATGCAGTTCTCGCAGTCCGCGATGAAAGCGGGCAGATAGATTTGGATAACATCCAGATTGAGAAGAAGCAAGGCAAAGGCGTCGAAGACACAGAGCTCATAAAGGGCATCGTGATCGACAAGGAAGTCGTCCACACAGGAATGCCTAAG
>JACRMZ010000095.1 GCA_016219455.1 Candidatus Aenigmatarchaeota archaeon | reverse complement strand
CGTCCTTCCCTCTGCACGCAAGAACCATCGACGAAATCCATTTAGACCGTTTGCCCTCACCCCATCTGCCTTTTACAATCACAAGGTCCAGCGGCTCTAGAATTTCCTTTACCTTCATCCAATACCCGACACGTTTCCCGGGCTGGTATATCGCTTCCATGTTCTTCACCATCACGCCTTCCTGGCCTTCGGCAAGGGACTCGCGGTAAAATTTGTTTGCCTTGTCGAAATCCTTTGTCTCTATATGTTCTGCTAAGCGAAAGCGTTCGTTCTCCTCCACGCTTGAGCGGAGGCAAAGCCAGCGTTTCCTCAATGGTTCCTTCATTATATTTTTCCCGTCAATGTAAATCATCTCGAAGAGATTTACTTGGACAGGTATTTTTTTCGCCATTTCCTCTATATCGTATTTTCGCTGTATCCTCTGGCTCAGTTCCTGGAAAGGCCGTGGTTTCCCGTCAGCGCCGATGGCAAGAACCTCACCCTCGACAACGCATCTCTTTGGCTTTAGCCTTTCCCTGGATAAAATTGCGACTTCAGGGAACTGCTCTGTGACATCGTCCAGCCTTCTTGAGAAAATAAGGATCTTGTCGTGGTCTTTGTGTATCTGCACGCGGAAGCCGTCGTACTTCTTCTCTATCGCCGGGCTTTCAAATGAGTCCATCGCGTCTTTCAAGTCAGCCGCCTTCTCGGCAAGCATCACCCTTATCGGCGAGCCTACCCTCATTTCCGCTTTCCGGAGGCCTTCTGCGCCGTGGTTTTTGGCTATAACAGAGACTTTTCCATAGTCCGTGTAGATGTCATAGGCGCTTTCGACGTCTTCCTTTTCAACGCCAAAGGCAAGCGCTATGGCGTCCCGTAAAATTCCTTCGGCGACGCCGACTCGCATTTCGCCAAGTATCATCCTGACTATGTATCGCGATTCTTCAGGCTTTGCGTTTATCAGGAGTTCCTTGACAAGCTCGAGCTTCTTGTCCTGGCTTCCCTTTCCTTCCATTTCAGGGAGCTTCTGGATATTATTGTAGACCTTTTCCAGCGTAAGGTCTTTGCTTAGGAAAGTGCGCTGTTTCTTTGCCTTGGCAAGCTCTTCTGATGCCAGTCCGAGGTCTCCGAGCGCTTTGAATTTTTCCATAACAGAAGATTCAGGAACACCAAAAGCAAGGGCTATCGCTTTGATTATCATCTGGGACGCCAATCCGGCTTCGCGCTCATCACTTGCTGGAAATACCCGCCCTTCAATTGCGAGGCAGAAAAAGGGGATATCCTTTTTATCAACGCCTTTCATCACCTCGGCTATGATGTCGCGTTTCTCAAGCTTCTTTGGCGTCCCAGTCAGCCTTTCAAAAAGCCTGGCAACCTCCGAAAATAGCATGTATAATATTGCAGGGAAAGCGTTTTATCGCTATAAATACTTTTTACCATCAATAGGTAGTATATGTTGGTGGTAAGATGTCGTTAAGCGGCTCACAAATCGTATCGTTTGAGATAGACGACCCGAAGGCAAAACAAGCAGTCAACAGGGAGAAGTTGTCAGTTGCAATGCTTCCAAAGTCAACATCCCCATATGGTTCTGACACAGAGTACTTTGAAGAGGCAATAAAAGGACTTCTGGAAACAAACGCGTATGACATAATTGTTGCCCCCGAGTATAATCTTGTCCCAAGGGAAGGTCCGGTTACCAGAGAGGATAAGGATAGTATGGTGGAAAGGCTTCTTGAGTACTCTAGGGGAAAGGACACGTTGCTGTTTCCCGGCACAGTTGTATGGAAGGATGAGAGCGGGCTGATGAAAAACACAATTCCGGTTATCAGCAACGGGGAAGTTGTTTTTGAATATTCTAAAATGCATGATGGCGGAGAAGTCAATCTGGCCAAATACCACAATCTTACAGCATCATATGGAAGCGTCCCGGGAAGATTCAGCTGGAAAGGCTATGACTTTGGGCTGGAGGTTTGCAGGGACCATTTTATGGCAACGCTGACAGCATCAAATGCAAAATCGGTCGATTTTCACGTCATTGTTTCATGCGGCATGGATGTGTGGTTTGACAACGTGGTTTCAAAGGAATTGGGATATGTCATGATGTGCGATGGGTATCAAGAAAAAGGTGTGGTGGCTAGGATGGAGCAAGGCATGTTGCCAAATTTCATTTCTTCTTCTCAACAAGCAGTATGAGATGGCCTTTCTTGATTTCGTCCTTAAGGCACTCAACGTCTTTTAACAGCTCTTCACGTGTCAGGAAAGAGTGGTATATTGCCTCATCCCAAGTCACGCCGTGGTCTTTGAACCACTTCGCGTTGTATTTCATCCATTTTGCAAGGAGTTCGGGGACAACGTCTTTTGCCATAATTGATTATCAGCCGGTGACTTAAAAAGCCTTTTAAGAGGATATTTAACCTCTATTGCAGAATAAAGCCTATGGAACTCCTGAGGGTAATGGAGGAGCGAAGGTCCATAAGGAAATACAAGAAGGACAAGCCCGTTGGCGACGAGGAAATAGGTGAACTCCTTGAGGCTTTCAGGTGGGCGCCTTCCGAGGGCAATCTCCAACCGTGGCTTATCATTGCAGTGAAGGATGGCAGGATAATAAAGGAACTTTCGCTGGCAGCATATGACCAGGGGTGGGTTTCAGGAGCACCGTTGATTTTCGTTGTTTGCATTGACATCAAAAAGACAATGAACAGCTTCGGCGAGCGTGGAATGAACCTTTATTCAATACAGAGCACTGCCGCGGCAACGCAGAACATGCTTTTGATGGCGCATTACAAGGGGCTTGGGGCCTGCTGGATATCCGCTTTTGAGGAGGACAAAGTTTACAGGATTCTGGATTTGCCAGAGTGGGTGAGGCCAGTGGCTATTATTACAGTCGGCTATCCTGACGAGAATCCCAAAGTTCCGCTACGGCTTGATGTGACGGATTTCACATTTGAGGATAAGTTTGGAACCGAGTCAAGAGTGAGATGGAAAGGAATAGGTTCTATTTTCAAAGCCCTGAAAAAAGACGATTTTGAAGGGCTTTAGCATTTCCCTTTGCATTTACCGCAGCATTTTTTGCCGGAACCGCAGCCTTTCTCCTGCCCAGCAAATCCTCCTGGCTTGTCGAAGAGCATGTAGAAGACATCGTAGCCCTTGGCTTTGTCAGGTATCATCCTCTCAAGGTTGCTAAGCTCTTCTTTGTCATACTTGCTTGCGTCAAGCTGGAAGACTGTGTATGGCTTCTCTTCTGTCCAGTCGTAGTACACTGCCCGAAGGCCGAATAGGGACCTATTGCCTCCTAGGACTTCCTTTACCTTTCCTCCAGCTCTTATGACAGCCTCTTTGGCAACGACCTTTTCCTCGTAAGTGGCGTTTGTTTTGCTTGACTTCTCCATGAACTTGTCGACTCCAATGAATTTCATCAATCCACCACCCCTTCCTTTTTTGTGTCTTCCGT
This sequence comes from Candidatus Aenigmatarchaeota archaeon, assembly GCA_016219455.1. Classification (GTDB taxonomy): domain Archaea; phylum Aenigmatarchaeota; class Aenigmatarchaeia; order PWEA01; family JACRMZ01; genus JACRMZ01. The sequence goes on along the minus strand of JACRMZ010000095.1, from coordinate 735 downwards.
GGAAAATTCCCCGCCAAATCCCTTTTGCCGCATTATGACTGACACGAAATCTTCGTACATTTCTATCACCTCAATCTCCTTGTAAATGGAGAAAACGGAAGAATCGCTTGACGGGTCAAAGTCCCCCGGGCAATCCTTTATCGCATTTTCCAGAGTTTTCAAATTCTTCAGATTTTCATAGCTCTTGAAAAATATCCTTCTGCTCCTCACAGACGGGGGAAGAGAGAAAAAGCCTTTTTTGTAGTCAATATCTTCTGCCTCTTTTTTGCTGATTTTATATTGATCAACGCCATCCTTCGTCAGGAAAATATTGCCATAAACAGTGTCTTCGCTTCCGCATACGACTGGGGGGATGATAACTTCGAATATTTTTTTCGTGCCGCGATAATTGAGCGCATCAATAAACGTGTTTTCCGTTATTTCCAATCAAAACACCATTATTACTACTATATAGTTACAAATAAATACATGTAAAAAATTACAGTTGGTTAACTTGCTATCTTACGGCTTTGAATGACACGAAGAGAAGAACATCATTGCCAACAGACGCAACGAACGGGACGTTTGGTATCTGAAGGCCAAAGTCGCTTCTCTTGATTTTTGCGCTGGCATTCCCACTGAGATGGCCGCCATTTAGCGTAAGTTTTGCCGAGAACTCCGTCTCCTTTGAAATTCCCTTTATCGTAAGGTTTCCTTTTGCAGTGAACTCGTAAGAGACGCCGTCATCAAGACTTT
>JACRMZ010000089.1 GCA_016219455.1 Candidatus Aenigmatarchaeota archaeon | reverse complement strand
TGGCAGTCGGCTATTTTATCCAGGCTTGTGGGAAGGGGAAAAGTCTATTCCATAGACAAGGACCATGACCTGATAAAGTTTGCCAAGGAGAACCACAAGAAAGCAGGTATAAAGAACGTGGAAATCATAGAAGGCGACGGTTCGATTGGAATTGATGAAAAGTCGCCTTTTGACAGGATAATAATAACGGCTGCCTGCCCTGCGGTGCCAAAGCCGCTTGAAAAGCAATTGGCCGATAACGGGCTTCTTGTTGCTCCGGTAGGAAAGGGAACGCAATCGATGGTACTTTACAGAAAAGAGAAGGGAAAGATGAAGGAAATTAGAAGGGAAGAGGGGTATGTTTTTGTCCCGTTGCTTGGGAAATACGGTTTCAAGTGACCTTTCGTCCAAGTACTATTTAATTATCTCACAGTGCCAAATGCCAATCAAAAAAATTCAACTGATTTTAAGCACAATCTTCCCGAAGAATTTTCCGCTTTCCATTAAGTCGTGCGCTTCCCCCGCCCTTTCCATAGGGAATGTTTTCGCTATAACGGGTCTCACTTTTCCTGCCTCAACAAATTTCAGCCCCTCTTTCAGGTCGTTTCTTCCACCCATCGTAGAGCCTATTACAGTAAGCTGTTTCCAGAAAATGTGCCGTATGTCGATTTCGGCTTTTGGCCCGGATGTGGCGCCGCATGTGACGAGAACGCCGTTTTTCCTGAGGGATTTTAAGCTTCTCATGAACGTCTTTTCTCCCACAGAATCGAAGACTGCGTCAACTCCCCCAATACCTTTCATAACCTTGTCGTACTCTTCGTCAGAAGTCACATCATCAGTGCCAAGGCCCTTTGCGGCTTTTAGCTTTTCATCATTAGTCGAGAACACAATTACCTTGGCGCCAATTGCTTTTGCAACTTGAATAGCCATTATGGAAACACCCCCACCGGCGCCTATTACAAGAATGGTTTGGCCTTTTCTCAGGCCTGCGCGGCGCAGCAGCCTGATTGATGTTATAAGAGCCAATGGGAGGGACGCCAGCTCTTCAAAAGAAAGTCCGCTAGGCGCTTTAACAACGTTCTCCGCTGGGACAGAGATAAGTTCAGCGTATCCGCCGTTGATGTTTTCCCCGAGTATTTTGTACTCTTTGCAAAGCGGCTCGTCGTTGTTTTTGCATTGCGCGCACGAACGGCAGGAGACGCCGGGATTAACAACGACCTTCTCTCCGGCTTTAGCGTTCTTCACGTTTTTCCCGACCTTTTCTATGATGCCGGAGACGTCGGACCCGAGTATGTGGGGAAGCGTTACGCCTGGAATCCCATTGCGGACAAAAACGTCAAGATGATTCAAAGCGCACGCTTTTACGCGAACGAGAACGTTTCCCGAAGGAAGCTCTGGTTCCTTGACATCCTTAACCTCGAGGACATCTGAGCCGCCGTGCTTTTCAATGACAATCGCTTTCATGAGAAACTATTCCATCTGGTGTTTTAAATGCCCATTGTTTTAAATTCCCTTGCCAGTATAATCTACTATGGATATCGAGAGAAAGCTTGATTTGATACTTAGGGACCCGACGGAAGAGGTCATAACCCGGGATGAGCTTCGCTCACTTCTGGAAACCAATGATTGTCCTATTGCTTACGACGGTTTTGAGCCATCCGGCCTTGCGCACCTTGGCTCCGGTGTTCTCCGTGCAATCAAGCTCCAGGATATGCTTGATGCTGGTGTCCGTTTCAAGTTGCTTGTAGCCGACTGGTTCGGCTGGATTAACGGGAAGATGGGCGGCGACCTCGAGGCCCTGAAGATAGCCGGGCTGTACCTCGTGGAAGCCTGGCATGCATGCGGCGTCAACACAAAGAAGGTTGATGTCGTGTGGACTAGTGCCATGGTTGACAATCAGCAGTACTGGCAGCGCGTTATCCAGGTTGCTAAAGCAACTACAGTTGAAAGGGCACTTCGTTGCTCAACAATAATGGGAAGGAAAGAGGGGGAGATGCAGTACACAGCCCAACTTCTATACCCGCTCATGCAGGCGGCTGACCCGTTTGAGTTGGGAGTCGATATATGCCAGCTGGGGATGGACCAGAGGAAGGCGACAATGCTCACCCGCGAGGTCGGCGAAAAACTGGGTTGGGGAAAGCCCGTTTGCGTCCATCATCACCTCCTTGCTGGTCTTCAGGGAGCGAGGATGGGTTCTGATATTATCGAGGCAAAGATGAGCAAGTCCGTCAAAGGGAGCGCGATATTCATCCACGATTCCGAGGAGGAAATAAAAGACAAAATGTCAAAGGCTTTCTGCGAGCCTAAGCTTGTCGAGGGAAACCCAGTGCTAGAGATATGCAGATACATAATATTCCGGAAGAAGAGTGAGTTTTCCATAGAAAGGCCTTCAAAGTTCGGCGGCACTGTTGAATATCACTCTTACAATGATCTGGAAAAGGACTACCGTGATGGGAAGGTCCATCCAATGGACCTCAAGAATTCCGTATCCATTTCACTAAATGAAGTCCTCCAGCCAATGAGGGAGCACTTTATCGCCGGAAGCCAAAGGGAGCTTTATGAGAAAGTAAAAAGCAGGGTGACGAGATAATGGGCATATGCCAATTACAAACGGCGCTTCGTAAAAATCTGCTGGTGGTAAAGAGTGCTTGATATAAAACTCGTAAGGGAAAGCCCGGAGACGATACGCGAAAACCTTAAGCGCCGGAACGACCCTTCTTTCTTTTCAATGCTTGATGAGCTTATAGGCTCTGACAGGGAGTGGCGTTCCCTTCTTCAGGAGAGCGAAGAGCTGAGGAAACGCCGGAACGAGATAACAAAGGGCATAGCCGAGGCGAAGCGTAACGGGAAAGATGTTTCTTCATTGCTAAAGGAGGCTGAAAGGATACCTAGGAGGATAAATGAGATAGATGAAAGGTTGGTTGTCGTCAGGAAAGATTGCGATTCACTCCTTTTGAAAATACCCAACCTCCTCCATGAAAGTGTGCCTTTTGGTAAGGACGACACTGAGAACCGGGAAATCAGGAAGTGGGTTCCAGATGGCCAGAAGCACGTGCGCTTGCCGAAAAGCCATGAAGAAATTCTTCTCAATTTGAATCTTCTTGAGCTTGACCGCGCCACGAAAGTCTCTGGTTCAGGCTTCTACTATCTGAAGGGCTCGTTGGCGCTCCTTGATTACTCCATACAGAGGTTTGCAATAGACTTCCTCATGAAGCGTGGCTTCATACTCGTGGAGCCGCCATTCATGATAAAAAGAAAGCCCTATGAAGGCGTGACGAGCCTGGAGGATTTTGAGAAGGTCATGTACAAGATAGACAACGATGACTTGTACCTTATCGCCACAAGCGAGCACCCGATGGCAGCGATGTTCATGGATGAGACGCTCTCCAAGGACAACTTGCCATTGAAGCTGATGGGAATAAGCCCATGTTTCCGGAGGGAAGTAGGCTCGCATGGCAAATATACAAGGGGGATATTCCGCGTGCACCAATTCAACAAAATAGAGCAGTTCATCTTTTGTTTACCGGAAGAGTCCTGGAAACATCATGAGGAACTGCAGGATAATTCAGAATCGCTTTACAGGGCGCTTGAGATACCTCATCGTGTCGTCAATGTTTGTACAGGAGACATTGGCATAATTGCGGCAAAGAAGTATGATACCGAGGCTATGCTGGCCGACGGTCAATACAGGGAGGTCGGTTCGAACTCCAACTGCACCGACTACCAGGCAAGAAGGCTGGGGATAAAATACCGGGAGAAGGAGGGCGCGCCTCCAATGGGCTTCGTCCACACGCTGAACAACACAGCGCTTGCCACGGGAAGGACAATGATTGCAATGATTGAGGCAAATCAGCAGGATGACGGAACTGTGAGAATACCAAAGGCATTAAGGCCGTATATGGGAATGGATTTCCTTGAGCCGCTTAAACGGTTCTAAAACCCCTGTTTATGATAGTTTCGTAAGTCTTCCTTCTGAGGTCAACTGCCCGTGCTCCCACCTTGAGCTTTATCTCGTTTGAAACCGGAGCATCTATTAGCGGGACAGTTGAGAAAAAATTTCGTTCCTTTTCAAAGACAGCGTTGAGGTCGCTAAGCGCTTCCTCTTTGGTTGCATAGGCGTTCTTGAAAATGTCTTCATAGCACGATCCGCCGGCCCTGATAAGTTTGTCGTACCTTTCAATCTCAAGTCCTATTATTTCCCGCAGCCCTTCTTTTTCGTCTTCGCCGCACTTGATGCCCCCGAACCGCTTTTCAAAGTCCGACAAAATATTTGATGTGTCATAACTTCCTTCATTGTAGTCCTTCCCCCTTTCAATGAAGAAATCTATCATTTCGGAAGTGGTTTTCTTTGCCTCTTGCTTTATGTGCGGTCCGGCGATGTTCATGAAACCAGAAACCAAAAATCCCCCAAGAAGGCCAGCGTCTTTCTTCATAAGGTCAGTTGCATACGCTATCATCTCGTCTGCAAGATAATTGCAAATTTTGCGTTCTTCATCCTTCAATGCCTCGTATCCCATAAAATCACTTTTATAATCAATTGGTGGTAAAAGAATAAATAACATAATAAATAACATATTGTTAAAGATGTAAGAAGTAAACTGTCTATTATATAATACTATTAAATAACTTTTCCCTCAGTAAAAGAACATGGCTGTCTCTAAAAGAAAAAAGGCAGACGTTGTTGCAACAGAAGTGGCTGAGAAGCACACATTGATCATAGCCGAGAAGCCCAGAAGTGCTGAAAAACTAGCCCAATCACTTGCAGATGGAAACATTGAGAAGTCAAAAGGCGGAAAGGCGTCGTGGTTCGAGTTTACCAGAAACGGGAAGAAGCACATTGTTGTCCCTGCAGTTGGCCACTTATTCAGCCTGCGTCAGGTCGGCAAGGGCTGGAAGTACCCCATTTTTGACATGGAATGGGCACCGATTTTTGAAGTATCCAAATCAGCAGGCTTCGCAGAAGACTACTACAAGAACATATTAAAGGTGGCAAAGGGCGCCGACGACGTTATTGTCGCCTGCGATTACGATGTCGAAGGCGATGTCATAGCATTCAATATAATAAAGTTCATTTGCGCCAGAGAAACAGCGAAAAGAATGAAGTTCTCAACATTGACAAAGCAGGATCTTGTCGAATCATATGATAACCAGCTGAAAAGCATGGACATGCTTCAAGTCGAGGCCGGCCTTGCGCGCCACCAGTTGGATTGGCTTTGGGGCCTTAACTCCACGCGTGCGCTTACGCTGGCTTACAAAGCCGCGACAAACAGGTTCAAGATACTTTCCAGTGGAAGGGTTCAGGGCCCAGCTCTTGCAATACTTTCAAATAAAGAGAAGGAAATAGGCGCATTCGTCCCCAAGCCCTTCTGGGAAGTAGGGGCAGAAATAGATGTTAATGGCACTATGATACTTGCATCATATTCAAATGGGAGGCTATGGAACAAGAGTGAAGCAGAGGTGCTCGTTGGAAAAGAAGCCGAACTCAAGGAGCTCAGG
>JACRMZ010000023.1 GCA_016219455.1 Candidatus Aenigmatarchaeota archaeon | reverse complement strand
TGGGGTGCCCGCCTCCTTTTCCTATACCCGACGCCGTTTCCTCAAGGAGCTTTGCGACGTTCATTCGGCCTGACTGGCAGCGCCCCGAAACTTTGATGCCGTCACCTTTCTTGACTATGAATATTGCGGCATCAGGATGCTTGTCAGCGAGTATGTTGCTGATGAAGGAGGAGATGTGGTACTTCGAATTTATCGAATAGATGAACGAGTTTGTTGCCCTAAAACGCTCGGCGTTCTGCTCGAAGTCCGCTTCAATTCTAGCAGCTTCATTGCGGAAATCATCCCGCCATCTCACGAGGAAGCTGTCCATTACGTCTTTCGGCTCGTTGGCGTCTGAGAAAACGGAAAACGCCCGCCTTATCCCTTCAAGGCTCTTGACTGCTTTTGAAGCCTCTATCATCTCCGAAAGGATGCCAAACGTCCCTTTTTGGAGATCGTCGTCTTTTACCGACCTTATAAGTTCAGGGAACTTTTTCCTTGCTTTTTCTATGACATCCATGCTTTCAGCATACCCCCTGTCGCCGACTATTCCGACTAGCGCAATCCACTCAAATCCCTCCGACACTGGGGAGCAAAGATGGTAAGCAAGGGTAGATGTCGGAACGTACGCGTCCTTGCGTTCAAAGCGGGGGTTCATGTGTAGAGTATTTGCTGTGTTAAGGTCCTTTATGGGAATATGGTGGTCAAGGATAAAATTTCGTTCGCAGTTCAGTTTCTCTACAATCCCTAAGGAATCCACCTGAATATCAAGGAAAATGGATGACAACGAAGAGTTTATCTCCGCTATAAGGCCTTTTGATATGTCTATGCCCGGCCCGTCGTTTGGCGAGATTAACACAGGTTCTATGCCTTCATAGCGGAGGAACTTTGCGATAAGCACTGCTGAACAAACGCCGTCCGAGTCAGCGTGGTGGATAATGCACGGAGAGCGGAGCTTCTTGAGGAAAGCGCGGCCTTTGGGATAGTCAAGCATAAAGGATGATTTCACTGGATGGGATAAATAAGTCTTTTGATTAAACTTTTCCTATCCCTTTGTGGTAGCCGTCCACACCGACGCACATTTGAAAAGTTGGTTAATGTACGTCATACCCCTACGGCATCTTTGACACTATAAGGAAAAGTTTACTTCATCAAGTCTTTCAGCAATCCGGAATTATAGTTCTTTCCGAGGCTCTCGACGCTTGCGTCAAGCGAGTCCGCATGGTGCAGTATCGTCCCTTCGACTGTGCGGGGAATCGGATTCATGCTCTCGCCGCCGTGCGCCGCCACGATTGCAATCACATCCTCGGGGAAGCCGCGCGCATAAAGTTCAGAGCACGCCCAGACACAGTGGTCCAGGAGGTGGCTGGTGAACTCAAAGCCGTCTTGGTTCCTTGATAACTGGAAAACTTTGCAGATGTCATGCAAAAGCGCCGCGGAAATCAGTTCGTCGCGCTTTATTTTTTCATTGTACACGTTCTCCAGAGAATCGACAATTGCAATGCATAGCGCTGTAACGGAATAAATGTGGTCGACCAAACCGCCGACGTAATAGTGATGGGCGCCTATCCACGACGGCATTTCCTTGAGCTTCGTCGCGCCGTATTTCATTGAGGGGTTGGTTATCTTCGGCTCCTTTAGGAAGTCTATTGTCTTCTTCCGCAGCTCCTTGTTCTTTATCGTTTTGGCAAGCTCAACAAGATCGTTGACGCTCTTCCTTTCCTTTGAATCCATTCAATCACCCGTGACCATCCAGCTTTATTTCAAACGTGCACCTGAGCCCCTTGTACTCAGATGCGAGCTCCTTCCTGTCAGAAGAGAACATGATTTTTGCAGTTCCCGTGGAATCCATTATCTCCCCTTGGGCTTTCTCGACTATCCTCTTTGCTTCGCTATCGCATCCTATTGACACAGTGATTACCTGCCCAACTTTCAGCGCCTTATTCTTCCTTTCCTCCTGTATGTTGCGTATCAACTCGCGGACAAAGCTTTCCTCAAGGATCTCCCGTGTCTCATCTGTGTCAAGGTAAACCATCCCGCCGGAGAAGACCTTGCCTGCCAGCCCCTGCGGTATCTTTTTCTCTATTTTCAAGTCGTCCTTGCCTAATTTTTCCCCGGAAAACATCACAAACCCTTTCTTATCCACTTCATTGGCAACGTGCTTTTTGTCCGACTTTGCAAGCTCGTCCGTTATTTCCCTTACCTTCTTCCCGAATCTCTTTCCCGCAACGGCAAAATTGAGCTTCACATCGAAGTCGAACTTCGCCTCGCCAAACGAGATTTTCTTCACATTTCCAAGCTCGGAAATGGCACTCTGCGCATCCTGAAGCTTTGCAGCAAGCTCTTTGTCGCAGGACACGACGGCTTCCTTGACAGGATACCTCAGGCCAATCCCCTTTTCCTGGCGTATGGAATTTATCGTTTCGATGATTTCGTCAGCTGCGTTCATTGCGTCTTCAAGTGAAGCGTTCCTCTTCCCGGGCTTTGGCCAGTCCTCAAGATGGACACTCTCCCTTCCGCCATGAAGCCCGAGATAAATGTCCTCTGCGATGAACGGGCACACAGGCGCAATGATTTTTGAAACGCTCAAAAGCGCCTCCCTCAGCGTGTAAAACGCGGCTTCCTTGTCTTTTCCTGCGTAAGCGGGCCACGTTCTGGCGCGTATCATCTTGACATAGACTCTGGACAAATCCTCAATTACAAACTTTTCTATGGGAACAGTGAACTGGTGCGGCAGGAACTTCTCATGGGCTCTGGAGACGTCTTCATTAAGCCTGGAAAGCGACGAAAGTATCCACTCGTCCTCTTTCTTCCTGTTCCCGGGATTGGGATGGCTTATTCCTGACGCTTTGGAGTACGTATTGTAAAACTCGAAAACGTTCCAGAGGATGTTTAGGAACCTTTCCACCTGCTTTACGTCGTCCCAGACAAACTTCAAGTCGTCCCAGGGGACGCTTGAGCACAGGTAGAACCTCATGACATCGACGCCGTACTTCTCCGAGAACTCCTCGGGTGAAACGACGTTTCCAAGGGACTTGCTCATTTTTCTTCCGTCAGAGTCCAGCGTAAAGCCGTGGTAAAGGACGTTTTTGTAGGATGCTTTGTCGAATGCGACTACAGAGCATCCGAGAAGCGAGTAGAACCACCCACGTGTCTGGTCGCTTCCTTCGGTTATGAAATCAGCCGGCCACATCTCTTTGAATTTCTTTTCCGCTGATGGGTAACCCAGCGTGGCCCAGCTTGCAGAGCCGGAATCAAGCCAGACATCCATCACGTCCGTTACGCGCGTCGCGTCGCGCCGGCAATGGCATTTTATCTTTACCCTGTCTATCCACGGACGGTGGAGGTTTTCAGGCGTTTGGCCTGAAAGCTTTTTCAGCTCCGCAACGCTTCCCACAACAGTGACGTGGTTCTCCGAGCATTTCCATATGGGCAGCGGAGTGTTCCAATAACGCTGGCGCGATATGCACCAGTCCTCTATTCCCTCAAGCCATTTGCCAAACCTGTTTATGCCTATGAACTCCGGCGTCCATGATATTTTCCTGTTCTCTGCTATAAGCTTGTCGCGTATCTTGCTCACGGCGATGAACCATTGCTCCGTGGCCCTGTATATAATAGGTTGTTTGCAGCGCTCGCAATGCAGGTAATTGTGCTTTATTTTTCCGCTCCCGACAAGGAGGCCGCCTGCTTCAAGGTCATCGATGATTGTTTTATCGGCGTCCTTTACGAACATCCCTTTGTACTTTCCTGCGGCATCTGTGAACTTACCGTTCTCGTCGACTGGGCAGAAAACTGGAAGGCTGTTCTGCTTCCCTATGTCAAAGTCGTCTTTTCCATGGCCAGGCGCTGTGTGCACGCAGCCGGAGCCGTCTTCCAGCGTCACTGTGGTTCCGGAAACAACAAAGTGCGCTTTTTCAAAAGTCTTGTGGATAGGCACCTGCGAAAGCAACGGATGCTCGTATTTCAATTTTATTTTGCTCCCTGAGATGCATTCGAGCACTTTGGTGGCTTGGGAACCGGCAACCGGGAACTTCACGAAAATCGAAGGGTCATCGACCTCGCTGTACTCGACTTCGTAGTTGGCGGCAAGCGCAGTCACGCATCGCCAGCACCAGCTCACGACACGCTCGCCTTTGTACAACAGGCCCTTTTCATGCGCTTTCTTTATCATGAACCAGACGCTTTCCATGTAGGAGTCCTTGTATGTGAGATACGGATCGTCCCAGTCAAGCCAAACGGCCATTCTTTTGAAAGTCGCTGTCATTTTACCAATGCTCCACTCAACGAAAGACTGGCACTCAGCGGCGAACCTTTCCATCCCCACGGAGTCTATGTCGCGCTTGCTCTTCATCCCTAGCTTCTGCTCGACTTTTAGCTCTATTGGCAGCCCGTGGCAGTCCCAGCCAGCTCTGTCATAGACGCTGTGGCCAAGCATCCGGCGCTGCCTTATGACGGCGTCCTTTATGGAGTGGTTCCACGCGTGCCCCAGATGGGCTTCGCCTGAAGTAAAAGGCGGGCCCTGAAGGAAATAGAACTTTTTCCCACCTTCGCGGAGCTTCTTTGCCTTTTCGTATATCTTCCTCTCTTCCCAATCCCTAAGGATAGCAGTCTCCCTTTCGGCAAAGCTCCTTGGCATAACAAAGCTTTTCCGTTGGCGGAATAAATATGTTCTCGAGTTTGAAACCTTTTTATATGCTCCAAGGCATGTTTATTCATGGGCCAGAAGGGCATTTCTGATGTCATAACCATTATCATCATCCTTCTCGTGGCAGTCAGCCTTGCAGGTGCGTTCTTCATATGGGCCGGAAGGACTTCGTCCTCAATGCAGGAGGGAGCCGGAAAGCAGATAAACCAGACGACAAACGCGCTTGGCCAGCAGATAGATGTTGAATCCGGTTCCGGCAGCCAGATAGTCATACGTAACAAGGGCAGCTCGTCCATCCAGACGAACACTCTTGCAGTATACATAAACGGGACGATAGTCTCCTGCAGCGCTTGGGCAGACAACACAGGTGCCGCAATAACATCCATACCCATCCAGCAGATCGGCATATGCACCCTGAGCGCAGCAAGCTGGAAATGCAGCCCCGGGGCCGTAATAAAAGCGACTTCGGCGGCGACTTTGGAAAACGAAGAGCGTTGCAGCTGATTTGAACTTTTGTTAACTTCGAAGGTGATGTTGTTTATATCATTTAGTCGCTATTGTTGTCACGGGTTGTGGGATGGAATGCGATATTTGCGGAAGCTCTAGGGCTTGGAGAAAAGCCAGGATTGAGGGAGCTCTTGTCACGGCGTGCGATAAATGCATGAGCCATGGTGAGGAAGTCGTGGAGGAACAGCCAAAATCCGATTTTTTTGAAGTCCGTGAGATACACCCTAACTTCGCTTCCCGCGTCCGCCTGGCACGGGAAGGAAGAAGGCTTACTGTGCTTGATTTGTCAAGGATTTTGGGGGAAAAGGAAAACATTCTTTCAAAAATCGAGAAAGGCGATGTCATCCCTTCTGCTGACGTCGCGGCAAGGCTTGAGCGCGAACTCGGGATAGAAATTCTCTGCTCCCCGTCAGAGTTCCGGATAAAGACAAAGCCCGTGGCGAAACTCACCATTGGCGACGTGGCTGAAGTAGCTTAGCTTTTTTTCTCAATATAGAATGCGACTGTCACAATGTGTGTCAACGCTGATAATGGCGAAAGTATTATTCCGGCGATTGCTACAAGTACAGGAGTTTGGTTGATAAGGGATATTATAACTGCCGGTATGCTTGACGCGATTCCTAGGATGAAAAACGAAAACCATAAAACCAGGATGTCCCAGAGGTTTGTTTTCACAAAAGACAGGCTTTTCTTCAACGAGGCTGTTGGTGTCTCGTTGGATATTATTAAAAACTGCGTCGAAAAGGAAATTCCGATTATTCCTGCAATGAATGCAAAACCCAGCGGAACAAGGATAATGAAAATTGAGGTCAATGCGCCTGTTTGTCCAAGAGCAGCCGTTGCGCCAATGGCCAAAATTATGGCAAGCGCAATGGGAATGAGCATTGCCCCCAGTATTATGAGGCTCATCAGGATGTAGCGGACAAAGTGCATTTTCACCGACTCGGCAAAATCATCCATGGTTGCCTTCCCCGAGGAAACGGCTTTTCCAGCCATACCAACGCTTCAGCAACGTGAAAGACTTCGAATAAAGCTCCTTCAAAGGCATGATATATAATTGATGACTCCTTATAAAAAAGGGTTAATTGGGCCGGTGGTCTAGCGGCTATGACGCCACCCTCACAACCCTTTTCGCGGCAAAGTGCTTCTGTCCTTTCAGGACATGGCGGAAAGCGGGAGTGCGGTGGATATCGCAGGTTCAAATCCTGCTCGGCCCACCACAAACTTTTGCCAATAGGCGTTAGCAGCCATAGACCGACGCACATGAAACCAATTTAACCCATGTGCGTCATGTCCACGGCATACCTTGTTTATGCAGTCAAAAGTTTGATCAAAAAGCGTACGGAAAGAAGTGAAAAAGGTCATCAAAAAGACTTGACGAAAAGAAGTCAAAAGTTCGGTAAAAAAAAGCCCCAGTTAAATTAAAGAGTCTTGTCCCTTATTTCATTGTATGAGGATTCCTGTGTTCGTCCTGCTTGCTGTGCTGGTGGCAGGGTGCGTCCAGACGCCATGGTATTCCAAGTCGCAGGAGGATGTCCTTGTGACAATGGACGAGTTCTCTTTCAAGAGTTCTGTCACAGAATTTAGGAAAGGTGTAGAGTACACGTTCGTCATAAAGAATGCCGGAAAAATACCCCACGAGTTCGCAATAGCACCCATGGGCGTAACGGACCACGCTAAAATGCTTCTTCACCTCAATGTGGAACTGTTCCCGCCTGGTGCAGAAGTGCGGAAAAAGTTCACCTTTACACAAGACGGGAAATTTGAGTTTGCATGCCACATCATGGGGCACTATGAAAACATGATGATTCTGATAATAACAGTGAATTAACAGAAGCCTTTCCTTGCGCATGCGTTGCAGTTCGTTGAATCGCAGCCGCTGGGGACCACTTTGTAATGCATGCCCCATTCCTTCATTTTTCCGAAGACCTGCAAAAGGTCCCTGCCCTTCTGCGTTATCCTGTAGTTCGTCTTCAGCGGCTTCTCCTGGAATATCTCCTTGTCCACCAGCCCTTCCTTTATGAGGTCGCTAAGGCGCTTTGAAAGCAGTTTCGCAGTAACGCCGATGGTGCTGTTTTCAAGGTCGTTGAAGCTCATGACCTTGCTTTCCCTGAGGTTCTCAAGAATGAGTATTGTCCACTTCTTCCCAAGCAGCCTCTGGACAACGTGAACCTCGCATATCATGCTATCCAGATGGAAAGCCAGTTATTTAAGTTATACATGTTTGTTGTAACCCCTCATTTGATGATGAAAACTAGTTACGAAACCCGCTTAAAATAAATGCCTGGGGTTAAAACGAACCCCGTCTTCCGTGAAATCGCTGATTCCTATTTTCCGATTGTCACCGTCCCCTTCATTCCCGCGTCGTAGTGCCCCTTTATATGACATCCGAACACGTACGAACCTTCTTTGAGATCCATAACATCGCTTTCTCCGGATTCGCCAGCCTTGACTTCTTCTACCTCGAAGAGGATATTTTTCTTTATGGTTTCCTCGTCCTCGACCATCTCGGCCTTATCAACTATCTCCTTTTTAGACGCCTCGTAGGCAACGAGTTCATGCTCAACCTTTCCGTCGTTGATGACAATGAATTTTGCCTTTCCGGGACTCAGATGTATTGACGAAGGCGTGAACGCGAACTCCTTCGCGTTTATTGTGACTACCTGAACGCCGTCAACCATTTTTACGTATGGTGGAAGAATCTTTGTCGAACTCTGCACGCAACCGGCGATAATGACGGCTAGAGCGACTAATATCAACGTTCCTGACAAAACTGCATTTTGTCTTTCCATTTGAAATCACCAACCTAACCTTATTGTATGTTTGCACCATATGGGGGGAGGGGGTTTAACCCCAACCCCGGTCTTCCATTACTCTACTGTTATTGTCCCGGACATCCCCTTCTCTTTGTGGCCAGGAAGCGCACATTCCATCCCGAACGTCCCGATTTTGGTCGGTATCAGGTATATGTCTATCTGCTTGCCTATCAGTACCTCGACTTCATCCAAGCGCACAGACTTAAATTCCACCGAACCATCATCAACTTTTCTGAGAGCAGCCGTACCGAAGAACTCATCAGCTGAGAACTCGTGCTTCTCCTCACCGCTGTTAACAAGCTCTATCTTGTAAGGCTCGCCCTTCTTGAGCGTTATGCCCTTTGGGTCGAAGCGAAAGTCGCTCATATCGATTCTTATCGTTTTCCACTCTTTCTTGGCATCTTTGGCGCTTTTCACAAGCTCCTCGCCGTTTTGCACCCAGTTGCCTTTTGACATGTCTGCAAGAACGACGGATTTGGGAGTTTTTCCCACCTCCTTTATGGTCCCGGACATTCCTGCTTCACGATGGCCTTCTATCTCGCATAGCAAGTCATATGTTCCGGGTATAAGGGGTATAAGGAAAATCTCCACATCTTCCCCTGCAAACACCTCGACTTCTGTCGGAAACGGCGCCTTTATTTCGCCATATTTATCCTCTGCTTTCCTGAATGCGGCGGAACGGAAAAAGTCGACTGCCGCGAACTCGTGCTTCACTTTTCCTGTGTTTTCAAACACCAGCTTGTACGGCTTTCCCGCTTCCAAAACAATCTCCTTGGGGTTGAATTTAAACTCCTCCAGCGTTATGCGGACCTCTTCCCACACTGCACCTGAATCCTTTGCCTTTTGCACGATGTCTTCTCCGTTTGCCACATACATCCCGCCAGTTATGTCTGCATGCGTAAACTCATGGGATTCCCCATCAGGGATACTGGTGGTAGTCGTAGTCCCTGGCTGACTGGCACACCCTGCAACAAAGACCACTAGAGCAACAACCAAAAACCTTAATAAAACTGCATTTCGTCTTTCCATTTGAAATCACCAACTTTAATTTTGTTCGATAACTGTATTATATAATCAGTATATTAAAATAACGAAACCATAAAATACGTAAATTACATAAATCACTGCCACAAAAAGCCTGTTTAAAGCCGTTTGATGCATTGGATAAGTTGCAGTTCTATGCATGTACTAAACGTCCCACATGGAAACAAAGTTTTCAATGAGTTTGTCGAAAAAGCTTTCCCTGTAGGCAATGACCATCCTGATAATGACATCGCGGTCATTTATCCTGTAGGCAGTGTTCTTGCTTTCGTTGTCAAGCGTGATAATCCCCGATTCCTCAAGCTTCTTCAGGTGCCACGATACAGTAGAGGGGGAGAGGCCGATTTTCAGCGTCAGCTCTTCATGCGTGGCTCCCGGGCTGGCAAGCAAGTGGAGCAATATCCGCCGCCTGCTCCTGTTCCGCAGCGCCGAAAGTGCCGTCCTTTCCTTTCTACCCATGCCGGAAGGGAAGAACCTCACGTAACCGGCTTCTCTTTCAGCCTTTATGGCATCGATGTCTTCAAGAAACTTGATGTGATACTGGACAACTCCAAGTGGAAGCGATAGCTTTCCCGGAATATCGCGAAGATGGATACCGGGAGAGGAAATTATCAGTGAAAATACCTTTCTTCTCGATTCCAGCTGAAGCGCAGCTTCAAGCGCGCCGGCTTTCATTCCGCAACCTTAGATTTCACAAGATATGCTAGAAATAGCATCATAATCAAAAGATCTATTGAATGCTCTGCAAATGTCTCAAAATCCTTGCTGATTAATCTTGTCATGACAAACACAAACTCTACGAGATGCTTCAACGCAAACAGGAAGAATGCCGCTGTGACAGGTATGAGGGCATTCCGCTCGTGCCTCCTGTAAGCGAGAAATGCTACTGCAAAAAGCGCTAGAGAGAAGACGACCGTAACGGCGTGCAGCGTTGTATCAATATACGAACCTTCTAACTCTGCCATTGCAAGAGGAAGGACTAATGAAAATGAAACTGCGGTAACGATGATATGCTTTAATGACATTAAAACACCTTGATTATGATGCAAGCCATCCGCCGTCGGCGTATATAACCGTGCCGTTCACATAGTCGGCTTCCTGTGACGCAAGGAAAACGGCCACGGCGGCTATGTCTTCGGGCCTCCCTATCCTGCCTTTGGGTATCCTGGAAAGGAAAGCCTTCCTTGACTTGTCATCGTCAAGCATCCCCTTAGTCATGTCCGTGTCCACGGCACCCGGGGCGATAGCGTTGACATTTATGCCCTTCGCGGCAAGATCGACTGCCATATTTTCCGTTAGCGCCACAATTGCTCCCTTTGAAGCTGTGTAGTGCGCTATTCCTAGAAATCCGATTCCGCTCCCTCCTGACGCTATGGATGCTATGTTGATTATCCTTGCCCCCCGCGGCATGAGGCGGACAGCTTCCCTGGAGCACAGGAACTGGCCTTTGAGATTTATGCCAATCACATTGTCCCACTCTTCCTCGCTTATCGATTCAAACGGGCTTGAGCGCAGTATGCCGGCGTTGTTCACAAGTATGTCAAGCTTCCCCCACCTCTTCCTTGCTTCGTTGAACATTTTTGACACTTCAGAAGACTTTGAAACGTCGGCGTGGAAAAAGAACGCATCCCTCCCGGTGGACTTTATTTCCTTGACAACATTTTCGCCTTCGATAACATCGTTGACGCAGACATCAGCACCCTGCTTTGCAAGAGCTAGGGCTATCGCCTTTCCTATGCCACGGGCAGCGCCTGTGACTAGGGCTTTCTTGCCGTTTAATTCAAACATATCCAAAACATTTTCTTCCATACCCGATTAATAGCAAAAGGTTTCCTCGAGGAAACCGTAAAAACGCGTCTCTGAGAACCAGATTCGTTTGATGCTAAAATTCGCTTATAATATTTTGGCGGCAACGGATTTAACCCGTATAGTTTCCAAAGAGAAACGTTTGCGATTTAAAGCAACGCGTGCTTATTATATTTGGATGGCGCAGAGCCTACTTGGTTCCGAACAGAAGTGCGCCATCCCCATAAATTGGCTTTCTTGGGAATTTCTTTGTCATGCTGATTCATCTTCCCAATAAAAGCTAGATTTAAAACTGCGCTTCTTTTCTTAACCATGCTGAAAAGCGTCCACGAAGTCCCAAGGGAAGTGAAGATTGCCCGTTACCATATGGCTGCATCAATGCTCCTTCTTTTCGCAAGTTCGCTGTGGCTCCTCTGGAAAGGCGTGAGCGTGGTTTCACTATACAGGGTTATCCCTCTGGTGGCCATGGGGAGCTTCACCCTCCTTATAATGGGGACGCAGAGGATGCTTCTTAATGGGATAGCTAAAATAAAGGTTGCCGGCACGGAAAATGTCGCCGCCCTTTCAGGCTCCCTTTGTTTCTCAGGCTCGCTTGGAGCGTTCATCTTCTGGGACTTCCGCTTCCTTTTCTCGCTGCTGTGGTCACTCGCGATGATAATCCACATTTCCACAGTTGGCTTGTCATTGCTGGAAAAGGATCCAAATGAGCTGAGGAAGGATCGTAACTTTGGCGACTTTGCAGCCATTGGTATCTTGCATATAGCAGCCCCCATTTACGGGCTTGTTTCCGCGATTATATTCCCAATAGCATATTCTGGAGCGTTTCCTGTTCCTGCAGCGCATCACATCCTCCTCCAGGGGTTTATTTCAGGGACAATAGCGGGCGTTTCGATGACAATATTACCAAGGTTTACCGAAGTCAATGTTCCCAGAAACATCCTTCAGCCAATTGCGGCTTTGCTTTCCATCGGGCCGGCATTTGTTGCGGCCGGTTTTTTTGGAAACACGGCATCTTTTGCACTTGGGGCTTTGATGGAAGCAGCCGGCTTAATTGCCCTGGGGCTGTCAGCTCTTTACATGATTGCCACGTCCAGGTACAGGAAGCCCAGCTTCTATTCATATGCCTTCTCGGCTATATCCGTTATCACTGGTGCATTCATCGGGTTTTTGTTTACAGTTGGGTACACGAACCTTGTCCCGGCCCACGGATTCCTCAATCTCTACGGCTTCGTGGCAATGATGATGTTTGGCGCGGTAATAGACATGTACTCGCCTGCAATAATCCCGTCAGTGCCTGAAATCACTCTACAGTTCAAAGGCTCTGTATCTCTTGCTGTGCTGGGAATCACGGCAACGTTCACGTCGTTGGCTTTTGGAAATAAAATGTTAGGTATAACAGGATTGACCATGATTTCCGTGGCGGCAACGCTGTTTCTAATCGGCGCTACTTCAACCCTAAAACGGATGAGATAGGTATCCTTTTGGAAAGTTGCCTTTAAATAAACCCGATGGGATTTCTACGGATGAAAATAAAAATTGGTAGAGGAAGTTGGCTCGCAGCTGTTTTAGTTTCTTTGGCCGTCATTATCGCAGGCTGCGTGCAGAGCGGGACGTCGCTGCCATCGTATGTGAAAATGGTGGATGGCGTTCAGGTAGTCACAATAAACGCGAAGGAGTTCGCGTTCACGCCGGCAGAAATACACCTTAATCCAGGAAAAGCGAAGTTCATATTGATCAACGGCGGTTCGGTTGAGCATGAACTTGTGATATACGAAGCGTCAAAAAAGGACATCGTCAGCAAAGCCGAGGCAGCGGAAGATGAAAAGACAATCGCGGCAAACATAATAACTGAAGTCGAAGAAGTGCCAAAAGGGGAATCGAAGGAAAGCGAAATAATAGACCTCAAGGAGGGCACGTATGAGATAGGATGCCACATTGTAGGGCACTTTGATGCCGGAATGAAGGGGACGGTGACTGTAGGGAGCGTCTCAAAGTCGGAAGCTAAAACCGACGCAAAGGCTGACACAAGCGCGACGCCTGCAAGCTACAGCGGTCCGGTTGCAAACATTGTAAGGAAGGCAACTGATGTTCCGCCAAGGATATTGAGAAGCGGGAATGAAAAGGTCGTAATCTACCTTGAAACCAAAGAGGTCGTCGGGGAACTGGCAGACGGCGTACAATACAAGTACTGGACATACAATGGAACCGTCCCGGGACCGATGCTCAGGGTAAAGGAGGGAGACACTGTGGAATTCCACCTGAAGAACAACGGGGACAGCACAATGACGCACTCAATAGATTTGCACGCTGTTTCTGGCCAGGGCGGAGGAGCTTCCCTCACACAAGTCAAACCAGGAGAAGAAAAAGTCTTCACGTTCAGGGCAATTAACCCCGGGATATACATCTACCACTGCGCCTCTCCGCATATACCAACGCACATATCCAACGGGATGTACGGAATGATATTGGTGGAGCCAAAAGAAGGCCTGCCCCAAGTGGACAAGGAGTTCTACGTTGTGCAGGGTGAGATTTACTCCGCGAGCAAACGGGGGGAGAAGGGAATGCACGCGTTCAGCTTCGAGAAGATGCAGATGGAACAGCCTGAATACTATGTGTTCAACGGAAAGGCCAGCGCATTGACAGGCGATAACGCCATGAAAGCAAGCGTTGGGGACAAAGTAAGGATATACATAGGAGTCGGGGCATTCAAGCCTTCGAGCTTCCATGTAATCGGGGAAATATTCGATACCGTCTACCCGGAAGGCTCGTTCAGCGACCCGCACAAGAACGTCCAGACGACGTTCATTCCGGCAGGCGGCGCAGCTGCAGTAGAGTTCAAGATAGACGTCCCTGCAAACTACATCCTTGTGGACCACTCGCTTACAAGGACGATAGACAAGGGCGCTCTTGCAATAATCCAGGCAACAGGGCCTGAGGACAAGAGCATCTTCAGCGGGACAGGGACTCCGCAAGAAACGCACTGAGTTCAATGGAAGGATGAGGCGAAAGCCGACTTCCGTTTATTTTTCACAAACACGTATCCGACTGGAAACCAAGCTTATATACAAAACATACGATATACGACCATGAAAAACGTTGGCATTGTTTTGCTTTCTCTTGTTGTTCTTATTGCAGGTTGCGTTCAAGGAAACCAAAAAGCCAGTTCTGTTGCCCAGGACACCGCCAAGCAGGCGGCATTTGAGGAGATGGACCTCCACCACGAAGAGAGCGTCAAGGCATTTCCGGCCAAGACTGAGGGTCTCGGGGGACAGGTACTCAAGCCAACGATTGTTGACGGGATAAAGGTATTCGAGATTACGTCCAAAGAGGTCAGGTGGGAAATCTCTCCGGGAAAATTCATCAAGGGATTTGCGTACAACGGCCAGATACCGGGCCCTGAGATTCGGGTCAGGAAGGGGGACAAGATACGCGTAATCCTCCACAACGAACTGCCGGAGTCCACAAGCATACACTTTCACGGCGTCGATGTCCCCAACGAGATGGACGGGGTGCCTTTCATAACACAGCCCCCTGTGAAACCCAACCAGTCGTTTACATACGAATTCACTGTCCTCGATGCTCCAGGGACTTTCATGTACCATTCCCACCACAACGCTGAGATACAGGTAGGAAAAGGCCTCCTAGGAGCGTTTATCGTAGAATCAGAAAGCAACGGTTGGGACGTTGAACATACACTTATCATTGGTGACGGCGATCTGGGTTACACGCTAAACGGGAAGGGGTTCCCTGCAACTTCACCAAT
>JACRMZ010000088.1 GCA_016219455.1 Candidatus Aenigmatarchaeota archaeon | reverse complement strand
CCATTATGAAGCCGTTTACTATTATCCGTTCCTCGCGTTTCTTGTCGTTTTTCCACGCTTCTGCTGTGCTATGCACTCCTGAAAGGTGTATATGGATGGGAGGGAAAGAAGACGGGTTGAAGAAGATCGCAATCGACGATGATGTGATTACCGTTACCATGAGTGCCCTTTCAAACAGGCCGTTGCCCCCAAAAGTTATGAAAAAGGTGACCATCTCAAAAACAACGAATGAAGCCGCTATGATGAATAAAATCGCAGCATCCTTGCTTTTCCAGAAGGCCAGTTTCTTCCCTGCCTTTAGGATCATCTGAACCATTGAGGAAAAAACCTCCCGTATCCCCATTCACATCTCTTCCATAGCGTCTATACCGAGGATTAGAAGGCAGTCTTTCAATATCGAGCAGAATGACTCGACAATTGCAAGCCTCGCCATTTTTTCCGGCCCCTGTGACTGGAGAACACGCACGGACTGGTAGAAAGAGTTGAACTTTTCGCACAGGTCGTACGAATACACTGCCACATAGTGGGGCCTGAACTCCCGTATGGAGTCTTTGGCGACGCCAGGGAATTTTGCCAATTGGCGTATCAGACTAATCTCACGCTCATCTCGTATGAACGATGCGTCAAATGGTCCCGGTTTTTCCTTCGCCAGGATAGAAAGCGCCCTTGCGTATGTGTATTGGAGATATGGCCCCGTGTCTCCTTCCAGCCTGATGGCGTCTTTCATGCTGAACATGACGTTCTTTTCCGGGCCGACTTTCACGATGGAGTACCTCACGGCGGCAGCTGCTATTGATGCTGCACGTTTTGATTTCTCTTCTTCCGGAAGCTCGCTGTGCCTTTCATCAATGCCCTTTTTTGCCTCTTCTGCTGCTTCGCTGAGGAAGTCTTCTAGCAGGACGACCTCCCCCTTCCTTGTGCTCATTTTGCCTGTTGGAAGAAGAACAAATGAATAATGCACGACCTTTGGAGGCTCCGCTCCAAGAAGGCGCATGGCAGAAGCTATCTGCTGGAAATACAGCTTTTGGTCCTCTCCGAGAACCAGGACATTGGAATCTTTCACTTTCCCTATCTTGTAGATAGAGTATGCGATGTCCCTGAGCGGGTAGAGGCTTGTGCCGTCGCTTCTGGTTATCACAAGGTATGGTGATTCCTTCATGTAATCCCTTAGGTCAATTACCTTCCTCCCTTCCTCGTCGACGAAGACCTTGCCTGTTTTCTCAAGGGCCAAAAGCGCCTTTTTGACTTCCCCGCCTTGAAGGTACGCGCTCTCGTAGTCAAAGAAGTCATAGCTTGCGCCGATTTTTTTGAGAATCTTTGATTGCCCGCTGACGCAAACATCAACAACCTTGCGGAACTTCTCCACAGTCTCAGAATCGCCGTTTTCGAATTTTTTCAGAAGCTCGAATATCTCCTTTTCAAGTGTCGGGTCATTCTCAAGCTCCCTTGAGGCGTCTATGTATATCCCCAAAAGATCGCCGAAAGAAAAATCCGCGCGCCTCCTTCCGCATTCGTAGACAAGGAGGGCTATTTGCTTTCCCACATCGTTGACAAAATAATGGACTTCCGTCTGGTAACCCGCGTATCTCAGAAGCCTTGCTATGGAATCGCCTATAATCGCGTTTCTCGCCCTTCCCACATGTGGCGAGGCGTTGGGGTTTATGCTTGTATGCTCTATCAGAGCTGTGCCATTTCCCAGCTTTCCGGAAAACCCCCCTTTGCACTCAGAATGGATGGCCTTGAAAAGCGGGGCCCAGTCAACGAAGAAATTAACATACGGCCCCTTTGCTTCTGTCCGTTCAACGTATGAAGGCCTTATTTTTCCCGCTATTTCATTCGCTATTGCAACAGGGCTTTTCCTCGTTTTTTTGGAAAGGTTAAAGCACGGGAAAGCAAAGTCGCCCATTCCCTCTGGGGGCTCCTCAATAACCGGATCTTCATCGAAGGGGATGAGGGATTTTTGTATCGCATCCCTGATTTTCTCATGTGAATACATAAGACAAAGTTGTCCTTGGAGCTTATTAAGACTTATGGGATTTGGACCTGTGGATTCCCAGGGCCCGTTTAGTTGTAAACGTCTTTCCGCAGGAGCACTGTAGGGAGCTTTGCAAGAAGTCCCGTTTTATCTCCTGGTCTATGGATTTCAGGACGTTAATTGCGTCTGAGCGCTTCCTTGGCTTCCTTGAGCGCATTTTTTCTATTCCGGCTATGGCAAGGATGGATGCCCCAAGCGATGCCAAAACGTCGTTCCCAGGAAGGGAAGGGATGAACCCAGACGGAAGTGAAACAGAGGTTTTGTTCTCATATATTATCGCGAACGAGTCTGACTTTGAAGTTTCGTCAGCTTCAGCCGTTACGGTAACGGAAAAAGTCCCAGACGATTTTGGGAGGGATATGGAAACATCCTTCCGTTCGCCTGCCTGCAGGGAAGCAATCATTTGCGGTATGTAAACGCTTCCCTCAGGAAGGCCGACAAGCTTCAGCTTTATGCTGTGGATGTTAGCATCGCCCGTGTTTGAGACTGAGAAGCTGATGTTCCGGAGCGACTCGCTATTTACTCTGTACCCCAGATCGAAGAATAATCCAAGCTCCTTCCTAAGCGTTACTTTGAACGGCCGTGTCTCCTGTACGTCCTTGAATCCGGATTTTTTAAGTGAAATTATTATGGAATGCGAGCCGTCTGTTTTTGGCGCCCTAACAGAAAGGGAGAATATGCCGTCCTTGCCTGACGTTGTTGACCCGGACGTTGAGCCAAGCGAGTATTGTATATTGGCTCCTTCCACGCCCTTTCCCTGCGAGTTCTTTACCAAACCGTTTATCACCACATCCTCGCCGGGATTGTAATCTTCCTTTTGAGGCTTGCCTTCGATGTACATTTCGGAAGGATAACCGATGACGAACGCGGAAAGGGACGTGACAGAAAATGACGCGAGGTCCCTTACAGAGTCTATTGCGGCAGGAGTCTCTTCCCATGCGGTGTTGCATTTTCTGGCAGCAAGATTCCACGAATGGCAGGCATAAACACGGAGCTTGCTCTCGTCATCCACTTTTGAGGAATCATAGCTTTGCTCCATTTCAACGCTGTCAAAGGGCTTGGAAAACTCGAGTGCAATTGCCCCGGCAGAAGTGATGCTTTCCATCGAGGGCGTGAATGAATCATACTTTATGGCGTTGTCAAAATCGCCGTTTATGTTAACGCCTTTGAAGGTGGCTTTTCCGATGCCTGACAACCCTTCAACAACCATGTTATATCTCCCGCCTTTGACTGGGGTGTCGTAGCTGCCGCCAGTGTCAATTGTCATTGCGTTTGCGCCCACAAAGCTTATCCTCGCCGAGCTTGCCTTTCCGTCGGCGTTTTCAACCTTCCCTGAAAACCTGAACGTATAGTAGGCAGTCCTCTCTGCCCGTGACTCAAGTCCAGAGTAAATTACACGGAGCAAGAGTGCATTGGATGACCCGCCAGGCGCACGGAAAATTATGCTTGAATCCCCGATTTCCATTATTTCGGCGCTGCTTCCGTCAAGTGTGAGGAAAACCTGCGCGTTCTTGAGTGAAATGGAAGAACCCCTGTACATTAGCGATGCAGTGAGCGTCGCGTTGCTTCCGGACTTTAGGTCTTGCAGTGACGTTATGGCAAGTGACATCACAGGGACTGTTGACAATGTTGTTTCCACAGACATCTCCTCATTCATTGTTGCGCTTACCTTGACATTGCGTGTCCCTTCAGTTATCCCATGTATGGTTATCTCCCATCTCCCATTCTGGTATATGGCATCGGATGGGACAACGGCATTGTCAACATAGACCTTCCATTTGTCCGATGTCATGTCATTGGCAGTTATCTTCTTTGTTGTCGATGTGACTTCCTGAAGGTCAACGTTGAATGTTATGTTAGAGTCTGCGTATACGGACTGCGGGCTTCTGGAAATAAGGGAGATGTCTCTCCTGTAAATGCTCATCTGTTTTGAAGCAGACACGGTTTCGTTTGATGATTCGCAAGTCCCCGTGACATCGTAGTCGCCGGTGTTAAGCGACGACGGGACGGTGTATGTGACGTTTGATGAGCTGTTTGGGAAGGTATAAACGGCATTTCCCGAGAGAAGGATCTTTGCGTAGTAGTTTGCCGCCCCCAGGCATCCAAGGGCAATGCTTCCGGATGAGCCGTATTTTATCTTCTGCGGTGCTTGAATGTCTATTGTCACGGCAGAGGCAGTCGCAGTAAGAAGAAGGAAAAAAAGGACAAGTCTCATATGGAACCAGACCATAGGATTCTTTTCAGCCACGCAAAGCGCGGCGCAATGAACTCCTTGCCGGCGATTGATGATGCAATCCTTCTGAATTCTATTGATGCCTTGGAGTGGGGATTGTAAATTATTATCGGTATTCCGTTGAACGCGCTTTCCCGCATTTTCCCTTCCTCAGGAATTGTGCCAATGACTGGTATGCCAAGCGCCTCTTCGACTTCGTCCTTGCTGAACTCGTATTTTTTCCCCTTTACACGGTTCAAAACCGTGCCGATTATCTTCTTGTCTTGGTTTTTTGCAACTGCAAGGACTTTCATTGCATCAGTAAGCGATGATATCTCAGGCGTGGCTATCAGTATTATCTCATCGCAGGCATTGATGACTTCCATGCTCTGGTCGTGAAGCCCTGGCGAGGAGTCAACTATGTTTATGCCTTCAAGCGATGAGAGGAAATCCTTCAGCTTCCTTCCGCTTGCCCCCGACTGCTTTATTGCCAGCGAAGAGGGGACTATCCTCAGGCCGCTTGTGTGGGTGTAAACTACCTCGTTGAGAGAGGCGTTTCCCTCGAGAACCTCATTGAGGGTCTTTGGGAAATGAACCATCCCGAAGTGGAGTGAAAGATTTGCTGTCCCTATGTTGCCATCAACTGCAATGATATTCTCCCCAAGTTCGTGTAGAGCAAGACTTATGTTGGCGACTAATGTGGTTTTTCCAACCCCGCCTTTGCCGCTAATAACACCTATGGTCCTTCCCATCTGGATTAATTAATTAATGCATTTCGTGCTATATAACCATTTAATTAGGATTATCTGAATCTGGTTATCATAAACAGGAGGATAACTGAAATGAGGCCAATCCACAGATTGCCGTTTTCTGATTTCGGAATTAATTCAGGGACCTCAAAGGCTGCTTCCCGGTATGTTTTGCCGCCCTCCCATTGGGCAATGACAACAATATCCCCCCCGTTTTTCAACTTCCCCATATACATGGGAACAACAACTTCGGTTGCTGGCGGAATTGTGGCGGTTTTTGAGGCTTCTATGGATCCGGTTCCTGTTACACTTACATTTGTTGTAATTGTTCCATTGTTAAGCAGCCTTGCATAAACAAATTCAAGTTCGCCGCGCCTTTCAATCACGACATCTGTTATGACTATTTCCCGTTTCTCCTTCCCGAGAACTTTGACAAAGACATTTGAACCAGACGATTTCACTGTTCCGCTGTATGATGTCTCAACCCAAATGGAGAATTCATAGCTGCCCGGCTCTGCCTCTTTAGGAACCGTTAAAATGGCCGAAAACTCGCCGTTTCCGTGTATTTCACCTGGAAACACGATCCACGGGGTGCTTGATGCAAGTTTTCCAGAAGCAGGCGAGTCGTATGCCGCCTTGAAAAACAAGACCCGTGATTCGCCGGGGTTTGCATCAAGTGATACCGTTTGGGGAGAAACGTCAATTGTCAGGGCAACTGCAACGGGTATGAGGAGAAGGAGAAGCAGGTATCTCATATCCCAATTATCTCCCGTAGTGAGAAAATTATCTTTTTGTACAGCGGGCTTTCTTCAGTCTCAATATCCCCAGAGAACTCTGCATTGCCGCTGACACTCACAATCGAGAATTTTATTTTTCCCTGGCCTGTGTGGCCAATGTAGATTGTTCCTGCCCCGGATTTGAGCTTTGCGCCCGCTGACTGGATTTTTTTCTCGTCTTTGTCCGGGATAACAACAACGTCATCCTCAGGAGACCGTATACGCAGGCGGAGCTTTCCCGCGTCTGATATGTAATCTATGACACTTATTTTTTTCTGCGCTGTTATCCTGGTAGAGTTTATAAAATAAGGGCCACTTGTTGCAATTGTGCCGCAGAAACTGACAGTAATGTTGAATTTGCCGGTTCCGTTATCAAGGCGTGTGTAGGCGAAAAGGCGTACTGCCTCACCTGGTTTTATCGGCGTTTTGGCGCCTTCCATGGATAACGACGGAAAATCCGCCCTCAGATAAGCGTTGCATTGGACAGAACCGAGGTTTTCGACGTCTGCGAAGTATTTCTGGACATTGCCGCCCTCGTAGCTTGCGTAGGGAACTGCGTATTTGATGTCCTCTGAGACATTGACGTCAACCATGACGCCTGATGCCAGCGTTGACAAAATCACAAGGATGATGAAAATAATCATGACCAGCCTACCAGTGGCTCCATAAAGCCAAATCGTGCCTTCTTTATTTCCACAAAAAGCTTGCCTGTGAACTTTCCAGGGGAAGCGGCCCTTGCTTCTATGGGTATCCTGGCACTTTCATTGGAGTTTATCAAAACGCTGCCATCGAATACAAGAAATTTTGAAACATTGCCTTCTGCACGAAGAACAGCCTTTGCCCGCAATCCGTTGAAGTTGTTGATGACAACTTCCTTTTTTACGGACGAGCCTGCGGAGACCCTGCCAAAGTCAAGGTTTTTTTCAGTTGAGATTCCGATATCCATTATTGCGAACTCATAGAAATTCTTCATAGGAGAAACCTTATGGCAAAGTATGCCGCAACAACAAAAAGAAATATCATGGGGTTGAATGTGCCGGAAACGGCGTTGCCAGACGGTGTTTTCTCCGGTGAAACAGGCTCGGAAACAACCTCCTTTTCCATAGATGAGGAGCCGGTTCTCCAGTTCACGCCTGATTTCACATCAACTAGGCCATCCTTTGGCGAATCCACCGAAAACTCTGCGATTTCCGAAGGCTTAACGAGGCGCAGTCCGCCGTCATATGATTTGCCATCAATATCAATGGAGTTTCTCGAGGTTATTGATACGGTGCCTGTGTTCTTGAAAATAGTCACAATCTTCCCGTTTGACGACTTAATGTCTATTATTTTCCCGTTTCTTTCTGCTTTGCCATCCACAATGAAAGTGAACCCTGGCCGGGACAGCCCTATTATAGAAAGGCCTGCGCCATTTCCGGCTCCCCCGAGAATGGGACCAAGGGAAATTGCCCCCAGATGATACCCAGGCTCTGCGTTTTGCGGCACGCGCAAAATTGCTTTTGAAACGCCGTTTGCCCATGTAGGCTGCTTGCCAAGGTAGAAAAGCTTTTTCTCCGCACGCGTGACAATTTTTGACTGCGGGAACGACACCCACCCGGTTATTGGCTGGTCTGAAACTTGTGATAAATTAACATAGAACGTGCGCTGAAACCCTTCCTCAAGCGTGGCCTTTTGCGGGTCAATGTACGAAAGCGAGATTTCCATATCTTTCCCATAGTCGCTTGTTATCAGGTGCTCTATGAGGCGCTCTTCACCGATTTTTAAAATGCCAAGCTCTGCCGTCGGAGGTGAAGAGCCAATGCTTATGCCAAGGGCAATAGGTGACAAGACAAGGAATGCGAGGAGCGCGTACCTCATGGATTTTATTCTTCCCGTATCTATTAATTGGTTAAAAGAATGCAAAAATGAGTGCTTCCTTTGGCAGAAATTATCAAATATCCTTTTCTTCCTGTTTATGATCCTTTTTGGTTTTTATCTCTTCCAAAACGCCCTCTTTTTTCATGTGAAGGAACGTCCCTGCTGTAGTAATCAGCGTGGTGAATATTATCACCGAAGAGACGATCTCCGTGAAGAATGCAAGCTTCGCAAGGCCGTATTGGACGGCTGGAATAGGCGCCATGACTGCGGCTGACAGCCCACGGGGAAGCATGTATGTTGACAGAGTGAGTTCATCGGCGTGGAAGCCCGCCTTTCCCACTGAAGCATGGACTGCCAAGTGCCTTGCGCCAAGGAGCACAAGGGAAATGACAAGCCCCATGGCAAGCATGTTTGGGTCCTTGATGTTTATTGTCGCGCCCATGAAAACGAAGAAGAACGACCTGACAAAGAAAGATATTGTAGAGTTGAAAGTCTTTGTTTCCTGCGTGATCTCCGATGTCTCCTTGTTTATATTGAGGGTTTTTGTTATCCACTTTATGTTGCCCATCACAAGGCCTGTGATGAAGCAGGCTATTGCACCGCTTCCCCCTACATAGCCTGCTGCTGCAAAAATGAAAAACAAATACGCTATTGTAAGCGTGTACGAGTAGCGCGTTTCCCCAAGCCCCTTGGTGAGGATTGGCCACGCGACTCCTGCAGCAATGCCCAAAAATATGGAGCTTGAGAAGCTGCTTGTGAGTGCCCCCAAGACATATGAGAAGTTGAACGCCCCGTTTGTGCTAAGGCCCTGGAGAAGGACGATTGGTATGATGAGAGTTATGGGGTCTGTTATTATGCTTTCTATCTCCAGCATTGAGGACGTTTTTTCCCGTATGCTTTTCTTCCCGGAGACCAATGGAACTACAGTCGAGCTGTCCGTTCCCCCAAGAATGCATCCCAAAAGTATTGATTCTACCAGTCCGAGGCGCAAAATAAGGTATGCCGGTATTGCCGTTGCTGCAACGGAAAAGGCGAACCCGGCTATGGCAAGCACAGTTCCATGCGGCACTTCCCTGAGAAGCTTCCCGCTTTTGAGGTTTATTCCGCTGTCAAAGAGGAGAATCATTATGGCAAGTGCGGAGAAGTATGGAGCAATACCGATAAGGTCCTGCGGATTCACGACGTTACCCAGAGGCCCGATTATAAGGCCAAAAATAATGAGCCAGAGTATGTCGGGGATCCCCGTCTTTTTGAATATGAATTCTGAGGCAAACCCGAGCGCTATAATAGCCGAGACAATCACGAATGCGAGGTTTACATCAGCCACAGACTCTTAATATCCTTTCTTTTATAAAAA
>JACRMZ010000092.1 GCA_016219455.1 Candidatus Aenigmatarchaeota archaeon | reverse complement strand
TATCAGCCTTGGGACTTTAGTCGGAGAAACGGTTATTATATTGCCTCCTTCAAGTTTTCTGCACATTCGGTGCTTCATGGTCAATCTCACGTCCATCTTCTTTGTGACGTTAGATATGCGTATGTAGACCACATCGCCTATGTTGAAGTAGTCTGTCATATCCGAGCGCTCGAGGTTCACATACTCGTCCAAGTCGAACACAAACAACCGCGCTTCGTACGGCGAGTTTATGTCCGCAAGCCAGAAGTTTGCCTGCACGTCGGATATTGTGCAAATCACTCCGTCGCCTGTTGTAGGTATGTAAACACCTGACAATGGAACGACTGTGACTACGCTGCTCTTCAGCCTTACTAGGCCCATCCTTTTGCTCCAAATTGTTTCCTTGTCCCTGAAAGTTCCGCTTCCGGGAAGGAAGTCAAGCCCCTTTGCCAGCAGCTCGCCTGGGACGACATACCCAAGCGACTTTCTGCGTCCGCTTTATGATCATTTCCGAACCGCAAGGGGGCAAGCCCCCTTTCAGTTTTAGGGTATTCCGGATTTCCCCCACAAGGGATATCTTGGTACCCATCTATTATTTTTTCAGCACCTTGACTTCAACGTTCCCTGAAGTCAGTGCGTTAAGGGAAGAGTAAACTTCCCCCTGTATTCCTGCGGGGATGGTTATCACAACGGCAAGCGTGCCGTCATTCCTCCATTCCTCGTGTTCCAGCTTGCCAATGGTCTTTATTTTCCCATATGCGCGGGCTGCGTATTGTGCTGGTATCCTTACATCTATTTTAATGTTCTCTATGCGTATCGGAAGCACCTTTCTGAGGGCTTCTACGACCATTTCTACCTGTGAAGAAGCATTTAAATCCTCCCTTATCTGCACCCGGCATTCGCGCATGGCGTTTTCTATCCTTATCGGAGGGTGAGGAGTGTTTGTCTGGGGGTTTATGGACTGCCTTGAGATTATGTCTATTATCTCTTTCCTTTTCCTCTCTATTATGTCCCGCCGTTGCTCCGTGGTCAAATTGACGTGGCCGTCCTTTATTATTATAGCGGCTATTTTCCGCTTGTCAGAAGTCCCGAACAGCTTGTTGAGCTCCTCGTTAGGGACGCGCTCGCTTTTGTGGGCATCAGAGAAAATTTCATCTATCGCAAGAAGATCCTCAAAGTCGACTTCTTTGCCTGCCTTAAAGTCAAGTGCCTTGTTGGGGTCAACAAGAACCTCGAACTTCTTCCCGTGCTTTTCCAGCCTCGCTATTATTGCCTTGTCTACTGATACCATATAAACCCCGTCATCTAGTTCACTGTCATTTCCCTCATTTCGAAAGTGTTGACGTAAAAAGCTGTATAGCAACTCCGCCAACGCTTGTGATTATCACTGTATGAGTTTTTCCCTTTCAGCAGGAGACATCCTTTTTTGGCCGTTAGCATCTATGGTAACAACCTCAAGAGTGTCCACTTCTACCCGCTTCTCCGCTTTCTTCAGCGCTTTGAGTGCAAGTGCCAAAGCCTCGTCCTTTGTCATTCCGGCTTTCCATTCATCTTCAAGAACCTTCCTTGCAATCTCGGTTCCGCGCCCTATCGCCTGTGCTGTCCATTCAAAGACAGTTCCGCCAGGGTCAGTCTCATAAAGGGACGGCTCCTCATCAAAGCCTCCTATAAGGAAGCTTATGCCAACCGGCCTTAAACCCGCATATTGTGTATGGGATTGCTTCATGTCCCCTATGAACCTAACGAGGCTGGGGGCATCAATCCGCTCATCATAAGTTATCCTGTAAATCTGGCCCTTGATCCGCGCCCTCTCTATGAGCGTCCTTGCGTCTGCAGTCAGGCCGGCAAATGTCGCCGCAATGTGGCTGTCAAGTTCCTGTACTTTCTCGTCCTCCCTGCTTACAGCAAGCGGACCCTTCTGTTTTGTTGCCACGAGAGCAACACCGTTCTTATAGACAAGTCCCAGAGCAGTTGAACCCAATTTAACTGTCTCTTTAGCATATTCGACCTGGAAAAGCCTCCCGTCAGGGCTGAAAACCACTATAGTCCTGTCGTATCCAAGCTTTCCCGGAAGATCTTCTGCCATTAATACACCTCCTCTTTAATCAAAAAAGGCACTTTCAGTATCGCAACCTTCTTTATAACACAATATAGAATAACTTCCTACTATTTATAGGTTACCCGATATGTCCGTCGGAAAATTACGCTTTAGGAAAGAAAGCCGTAAGTTAGGGAAGTTCTTAAACTGCCAAGCGCATAGGAAGGGTATGCCGACAAAAATCTTCGTCAATCTCCCGGTAAAAAATCTGGGCAAAACAAAGTCCTTTTTTGCCAAGCTCGGCTTTAAGTTCAACAAGCAGTTCACCGACAAGAACGCAGCCTGCATGATAATCAGCAAGGACATTTATTCAATGCTCATTGCCAAGAAGTTTTTCAAGCAGTTCACAAAAAAGAAAATCTCCAACGCGAAAAAAACGTCGGAAGTCCTTTTGGCACTGGCTTTGGGCGGCAGAACGCAGGTAGATAAAATGGCAAATGCAGCGATAAAGGCAGGAGGAAAGGAGCCAAGGCCCGCCCAGGATATTGGGTGGATGTACTCAAGGGTGTTTGAGGATTTGGACGGCCACATATGGGAGTCGTTCTGGATGGACGCAAAAAAGAGGAAGAAGTAGTTAGATTCGCATCTTCTTCGCTTTTTCAATTGCGCATCGCTGAATTTCTGGTCGGGCCCGAGAACGATCAGATGGGGTTTCAATTCCTCTACAATATCTAGTATGTTTCCAGGATTGCCGACAACTGCCATGTCAACTGGTTTTAGGTAAGCCACAATCTCAGCGCGCTTCTCCTGGCTATTGATGAGCTTGCGCTCTTTGCCGCGCTTTTTTGTCGCAACGACGACGATTAAAAAGTCGCCTTTGCGCTTCGCTTGGCCAAGAAAGTAAATATGGCCCGGGTGGATTATGTCGAAGACTCCGCCTGCCAGGACTATTCGTTTCCCTGATTTCCTTGCGCGTTCAAGGTCTTTGTGCATAACTAAGCGGTTTGCTGCGATCAGGAGTTTTTGAAATTATGGTTTGAACGCCTTTGTGAACGCCTTCTGGAAATCTTCTGCCGTTTCCAGAATCTCCTTGCACGAGTCTTTTAGCGCTTTTGACGGCGACCCCTTGCTCACTTTCAATATGAGCTGCGGCTTGCCGACGTACGGGTGGTCCCTGCGGAATGCCGATAACGAAACGTTTTCGCGTTTCCATAGCTGTGTTCTCAGAAGGTTCACGAACCCAACGTCCGCGTCAATCTCAAGTTTCAGAAGATTGTCACTCTTTCCAACGGTTTTCACGTCCATACCCACTTATACCACGGCAATGGTATTTAAGCTTTTCAGCGACGTGGATGTAAATGTGGTTATAATAGCCCAAACAGCTGCAATCAGGCGCTCTTTCCAATCAGCGGCTCAATGATATTCAGTTTCCCTTTGCCGAAGACTTCCCAGAACTCGTCTATCCCAATTAGCGGTTTCTTGTACATCGAACGGTCTTCGATGCTTATTCTCGGGCAGGCGCAATTTATGAAGCAGTCGACTTTTGTGAAGAAAATCTTGTCCTGCGTTATCGTGTCCATGACAAAAATTACCGCCTCTTTACCCAGTTCCTTCAAACGTTTCTTTATCCCAAGCGCCGACGAAACATATGCCTGGCCTTCTTTTGAGCTTAGGAGGATGCCGAACTTGTGGGAATCTTTTGCAAGCTCCATCGCTATTATGCGCTGCTTCAGGAATTTCAGCTTTTCGCCTTCCGTTTCATATATTTCCATCCTTTCCAAATCTAGTGAGAGAAGAGGCAAATCGCGTTTTAACCCGACACCAAGGTAATGGAATTTCCCCGTCCCAATGAAAAGGAAGCAGTCCACATTATTTTCAACATTCAGCGCGGCGCGTATGTCGCATCCAAGGATTTGACCGGGGTTGTGCCTTCCATCGCCAATGAAGCACTGTTTCCCGTTTTTTTCAAGGAATTGTTTTACTTTTTCAAGCGCGGGAAGATGGTTCACCGATGTTATCAGCCCGATCTTTTTGTATTTTTCCAATTTCTTCAGATTATCTGAAAGTGCGGGGATTGGGTCAATGTCAAGGAACCACGGGAAATACAACACTGGGAACGGTGTTTTTACGCCAAAATTGGAGTGGCCCACATGGACTAGAAGGTCGCATCCCAGAAGACGGGCTTCATGGTCCCTGAGATCACAGGCGCCATAGCACGGCTCGAGGGAAACCATCGATTCTATTCCTTCCTTTTCAAGGAATTCTGAAATTTCCTGCGCCCTTACCTTTATCCCTTCAGGAAGCTGTATCATAACTTTTGTTGCTCCCCTTTCCTTTACGGCTTTGACAAGCGCCGTTATCTGCTCCATGATTCGTGTTGACGCAAGAGATATTTAAGCTGGCTATTGGCCGGCTATGGCTTTTCCAATGAGGCTTGTGTAGTCCGGGGGGAGAAGTTTTGTTATGATGAACGGGGCCAATGAGATAAGCACCAATATTGCAATGACGATGAGGAGGCCTTTTTTGCTTCCCTCTTCACGGAGTCCCAGAAGCACGCCGATGGCAAGCCCGCCGACATGCGCGATGTAAGCGATGTTGCCTTCCCTCCCTGACGCAAGGTCCATGACGTTCTTTATTGAATAAAGGACACCAACAAGCGCGATTGGAAGCGGGATAAGGTACGGGTATGATATCAATTCGAACGGGTGGAGAAGCATTGCCGCCCCCATTATTGCAAATATGCTGCCAGACGCCCCCACTATTGGGATGGATGGCGAGTAGAACAGCATGGAAAGTAAAAATCCCCCGATTCCGCCAGCAAGATAAATCAACAGGTATTTCACATTGCCAACCTTGGGCTCGAGTGCATTCCCAAAAAAGAACAGTGCGATGGAATTAAGGATGAGGTGGACGATGTTACCGTGTATGAGTAGCGCAGTGAATGGCACCCAGTATTTCCCGTTCGCTATATTCTCCCCGGAAAAGGCGAAGTTAGCTGTTATGTAGCCTTCGCTCATGCCGGAAATTCCCATGTAAAGGAAAACGGCCACATTAAGGGCAACAATCAGTTCCGTTATCTTTTTCATAATATCACTACCTTTCAGAAGCTTAAAAGGGTATAAATCGTTTACAGGGCAATTCTGGTCATGAGAAACCGCCCGATGATTATTGCGGCATCGGTGATAATGCTGGCAGGTCTGCTGTTTTTCCAGGGGGCAATAACAGGCTTCTTTGCCAGGGGCGCGGACACAAAAGAATATTCTGTCGTGGACTTCCCGGTTCAGCATTCAAAGACCCTGCGTGGCATTGCCAGGGAAAACGGCGTGGATTACCAGGCAGAGGGCAAGATAACTGTAAAATTTGACCCTGTGAAATCAACAACTTCGAAGTCGTTTGACAAAGTCACTCCGACAGGGTCGATATCATATTTTTTGGCGTCATGGAGCGGTTGGGGGCCTTCTGTTTCAGGGACGATAACCTTCAATGGCAAAGAGTACCTTATTGACTCCACAGGCTCGTCATCTTCGTTCAGTTCTTCTGAAAGCGGCAGGAGATTCAGCTACGTGCTTTCAAGCACCGGCGTGACGCTTGGTTCGCTCAGCGGTTTGTCCACAATACAACTAAACGGGGAGAATGGGCTTCGCGGCAGCGATAATCTCCCAAGAGTTAACGGCAATGAAAAAACGTCACTAAAGATTACGGGGCCAGTAACAGTCTTTTTGGAAGAGCTTTCTATCCCACTGCCTTAGGCTTATGCGATGTGCAGGCGGCGCGGACCTTCTCAATCATTTCCTTTTTCATATCCTCGCTCCTGTCTTCTTTTGAATAGAAATCAACTCTGGCGGCTATTGCTATTTTGCTTGCGATTATCCTTGCGACATGGCCCTTTGCTTCTTTCGGGGCGTTTTGTATTTCCGGATGTGCAAAAAGGACCCCGAATTTAGGTGGCTTGCCCTGTCCCTTCATATGGCGGAAAAGCGCCTTCTCGGCACCAAGAAGCTGTATTGTGCTTGCCGGAAGCGACGAGAGCCTTTCAAGCCCGCCTGCAAGTGAAAGGAGTTTGGCGGCTATGGCGTGGCCGGCAAGTGCCGTGATATTTGGCGCAGTCCTCTTCATTTCGCTTTTGAGGTAAGTGTCTATCTTGTCACGCAGGTCAAAAATTTCCTTTGTCTCCTTCCCGAACATCGAGAAAATCTTTTCGTCGTTGTCTTCAATCTCCATCCCCATGCTTTCCCTAAAGCCTTTGAAGCTTTCCCGCTTCCCGTTTTCCCACACCAATGCGGCGTATCTGGCGTTGTCCTTGACTTCTCTGTTCAATTCTGGATAATGCAGCGAGTACCATTCCCGCAACCTCTCGACTAACCTGTTAGAAATATCGTCAAGGTCGTTGACTGCCTCTATGGCGTGTATGAGAAGGCGGTCCCTGCGTATTGATGCTGTAATATTCTTTTTTGACCGCGCTACGTTGACTTCGGTGAGAAGGCGGTTTATGTCACCCATGTTTCCCGCGAACTTGGTGTCAAGTGTGAACTTCCTGAACAGCTCCTGCATCATCTTTCCAGCTTCATCGTCCTTGACAAAAACAAGCTCGCCTGAAAGAGGAAGGTCGCTTTTCACTTCATTTACGCCCATCTTTTTCAGCCTGGCAGTTATATCATCAAGCTCCTTTGTCTTTTCCCCGGCTGAAAGGGAAGCAAGGGCCTTTGCTATGTATGAAGGGACCTTCTTGAAGTGCGAGTATGCCTTCATTGACCCGTTTTCATCAAAGGCGTATATCCCAGAGATGCATGCCGATAGGAACATAACGTCTTTTCGTCGGTAACCTATTTAAAAGAGCCGATTTTTGGCAGTTTCCGGGTTTTCGTGGCCTCAGAAAGGAATTTATATTACTCCGAGTATTTGTTGTAACCATGGGACGAATAAAGACCAATGAGATAAAGAGGGCAGGCGAGCGGTTAATGGAACTTTACGGCCCCAAGCTGAGCTCAACGTTTGATGAGAACAAGAAGATACTCGAGCCTTTTTACAAGGATTTGGGCCTTGACAGCAAGTGGATGAGGAACCGGATAATAGGGTACATCACGACGCTCAAGAAGCGCGTCGTGCAGTAAATATGTTTTCTAAAACATCAAAAGGGATGTCAGAGATACTCGTTGCAATAATGCTTGTTGTAATCGCCGTCAGCATAGCATTCTCGTTCTTCGTGTTTTCCCAGAAGCAGGTTTCCACTGTTGGCAACCAGACAGAGAAGATACTTGACCAGTCATCAAGGAATCAGGACGCCAACATAGTGATAGACAACGCTTACTTGGACCACGCGCTTGTCAAGAACTTCGGGAAGGTCAGCATACCGTCCGCGTCTTTTGGCGTGTTCCTGAATTCGTCAAAGCAGAACCCCTCAGTTGTCAACGTAAAAGCGATCAATGTGAGTGGCGATTTGAGGCCGGGCCAGATTGCCGACATAACTCTTTGTTCGCAGTCGCCAAAGTCAGGCAAGTATTATCTGAAAGTCACTGCTGCGTACCAGTCTTTTGATGAAGGCGAGTTCTCGATGGACATACCTGCGTGCTGATCCCCATTTTAGCAAATTTTTTAAAGAAACTCTTTGCTTGACTGATGCTTTAGGAATTGTTCAAGCGCAATCCGGAGCCACTTTGTGCTTTCTTCTGGTTTTGCTTTTATGCTTTTTTCGAGGTCTGTAGGCCTGACCCACGCAATCTTGTCCATTTCCTGGCTGTTAGGGGAAATAGGCCCGTTGTAATGCCCGATTAAGAGGGAGCAGTATTCGTTTTCTGCGTGGTCCTTGTAGAACTCCTCGTAAACGTATGAAAGCACCTGTTTAACGCGCGTTTTCATCCCAAGCTCAGTTTTCATGCAGCGCTCTGCTGCCGTGTCATACGTTTCGCCTTTCCATACGTGGCTCGTGCATGAAACGTCCCAGCGAGAGCCGCCAAGCTTGCGAGCCGCCCTGAACTGGACAAGCAATTCCTTCTTGTCGTTGAAAAGGAATATGACAAACGCGCGGTGGCGCTTTCCGCGGCCGGCATGGCATTCTTCCCTGCTTGCGTATCCCAGTTCCCTGTCCGAGTCATCAACAAGGATTAGCGTCTCCATCAAATTGCCTCAAAGTATTTTATGTCGTTTATGCTCCCTTTGCGCGCTTCAACGGGCTTGAACACCGCCTTGACTTTCATCCCAAGCTTTACTTTTTCGCCAGGGATATTGAGCCTGTGCATAAGCTTGCTTTCCCCAATTTCAATCAATGCGATTGTTTCAGGCGTTATTTTTGCCCCGTCAAAGTTTACATTGGCAACAGAGAAGCTGAACACCTTCCCCGTTGTCGGGGACTCGAAATACTTCTCTATCCTTGAGAAGCAGTCTTCGCAGAAAAGCCGTGGCGGTATGTAGGACAGTCCGCATTTGCAACGGTTTCCAAGTATCTTCCCCTTTCTGAGGCCGCGAAGGAATTCCTCCCCGGCAATGCCTGCAGTGTAAACGAAGTTTACCGGTATCCCGCCTTCCACGTTTTCTGTCATTTTAGTCACCAATCGGCTTGAAGTATTTTATGTCTGTTATCTCTCCCCGTCTCTCGTACTGGGATTTCCAGACAGCCTGTACTTTCATCCCTATCTTAACGTCGTCGGGGTTCACCTCACCGAGCATATGGAGTATTCCGCCGTCGCTGCCATCTATGTCTATGACAGCTGCGATCTTCGGCTCTTTGAGGGGTGAGCGGTCTGTGGCGATTTTTGATATCACAAACGTGTTGACCGTTCCGGTGTCCTTCACATATACCCAGTCTTTAAGCTCGGAAAAGCATATCTCGCAGAACATCCGTGGGGGAATCAATGTCCGTTTGCATGAATCACATTTCACGGCTGCGATTTTCCCGGCCTTAAGCTCAGACAAAAATTTGCATACAACCTTTCCAGTTGACCATGAGTTTCAGCTTTTTTTGCCGCCATATCATTTCCTCATCACTACCACTGTTCCGACTTGCATCAGGTCCCCCCAGGCCTGCGCAACGCCGACGTTTGCGTTTGGAACCTGCCTTTTTTCAGCTTCTCCGCGAAGCTGCCAGAACAACTCGCATATTTTCATTAAACCTGCAGCCGCAATCGGATTGCCGACGCCAAGCAAGCCTCCTGAGGGGCATATGGGCATTTTGCCATCGCGCTGAGTCACGCCATCTTCGGTGAGCTTTGCGGCTTCCCCCTTTCCGCAGAGCTGCAACCCCTCCATGTGATGAAGCTCCTTGTAGTCAAACGGGTCGTATGGCTCGGCAAAGCTAATCTCCTTTCTGGGGTCCTTTATGCCAGCCATGTTGTACGCCATTTTCGCAGCGCGCTCGACATATTCAGGATAGTAAAGGTCGCGGTTAGTCCAGTACGTCGTATCAAGGTTCCATCCAACGCCATCAATCCAGACGGGGTTGTCGGTGTACTTGTATGCCACGTCTTCTGAAGCAAGTATTACTGACCCGGCGCCATCAGAAGCGGGGCTGATGTCAAGGAGCTGGACTGGCCATGCAAGCACCGGGGATGTCAAAACCTGCTCGACTGTTATTTTTGTCCCGAGCTGGGCAGAAGGATGGTCTATGGCGTTCTTCTTGTTTTTGACTGAGACCAAAGCAATCTGCTCTTTTGTTATCCCGTGTTTGTGCATATAGCGGTTCATTTCAAGCGCAAAAATCCAGATAAGGTTAGGGCCAAGCTGCCGTTCAATCATGTTGTCAAAAATCGTGTTGAATGCCGCCTGGGGATGGGGTTTGCATGACGACATTTTCT
>JACRMZ010000091.1 GCA_016219455.1 Candidatus Aenigmatarchaeota archaeon | reverse complement strand
CTCGGGAGATATTGCAATAGGGTCTCGAGTTCGCTTTCCTTTTCATAGAACTCAAGTTTGATCTCTTTTTCTTTTGTTTTTTGTTCTATTACCCTCAGGACTTCCTCTCTTCCGCCAAGCGAGTCGATGAGACCAAGGGAAAGCGCCTCTTCGCCAAGCATTGCTTTTCCTTCAAGAGACTTTATTTTCTCAACGCTGATGTTCCTGTTTTCAGAGACGCTTTCCGCGAATCTTTCCAGGACCTTATCCAGTGAATCGCGGAACATTGCCTCCTCTTCCTTCGTAAGCTCCCTGTAAGGCGAACCGGAATCCTTGAATTTCCCTGTCGTCAACTGCTTGTAATCGACGTCGTATTTCTTCAGGAGTCCTGAAAGCTGGAGGTACGCTGACGTGGCGCCGATGCTCCCGGTAACAGAGAGTTCGTCTGCGACTATATGATTGCAAGAAGAGGCTATCCAATATGCTCCCGACGCCGCGACGTCTCCGACCCAGCAGACTGTTGGTTTTGTCGTTGAGGTAAGGACGCGCGCCAGCTCCCGGCTTGCCACAACACTCCCGCCTGGTGAGTTCAGGAAAATCACAATCGCTTTCACAGAGGGGTCGTCTTCCGCTTCCCTCACCTGTCGCCCGAACTTTTCCGGGTTTGCGGCATAGGATTCATAATCTATCTGGCCGTGGACAGAAATCACAGCGGCCTTTGGGTAGATGAATGCAGGCGTCACGGCCAACGCAAAAACGACGACAATAATCACGGAAAATATTGCAAGCCAGAGGAACTTGTTTGACATCTAATTGTACTTCCACATCAGAGCATAAAAAGAAGGTATTTATACTTTAACTACCAAAAAGTAGTAGATATTTGAGGTGAATGAAGATGGAAGAAACTGAAGGGAGTAAGATGGGAAAGAAAAGCAACTTTACAAACAAGTTCATAGACCATATGCCGTTTGACGTAGGTTCCTACTCATGCGATCTAAACGAAAAGAAGTGGTTCGGCAAGATAGAGATGCATGTCGTTGAGAGCACTGCGGGGGGCATGGAAGTGGACAAGTTCTATCTGGATGCCATCAGCAAGACAGGTGAACGGCAATACATAGGATGCGTTCTCAACGGATCTGATGTTGAATATAAGAACGTAAGCGCATCCGGCATAACGAAAATCGACGGGGAAAATATGGGCATGGCTAGCTACATTCTTGGGGAGCATGGAATAGGGATTGAGAAGTATTTCCAGAAGGCCTTCAAGAATGTCAAGAAAACGGCAAAAGGTGATTGAAAATGGATTTTAAGAAGAAACTGAAGGAAATAGGGAACGCTCTTGGCAATGTCAAGAATGAAGAGACTGTTGGGTATCTGGAGAAGGCCCTTGAGACCGGCGAGCAGTATCTGGGGAAAGGATTTGAAATTACCAGAGAAACTGCAAACAAAATATTCAGCGAGGAGACTTTGGACTCATTGAAACAGACGATACGCTCCCAGAAGTATGCCATGAAGGAGGATAGGGAAGCGAAGAAGCTTGCGTACTTCGAGAAGAACATGGCCCCCATATTGAGGAAGCATACTTCAATGATGGGAGAAGGGTATGTAGTCAAAGAGGACCGCGCATTTGAAGAAAACGCAAACCTCCACACGACCTATCTTATACGCCCTGACACAATGTCAACGAGCATCGGGTTCGTTTTCAACGACGACTTAGGCGCAAAGATAAACGTCAAGATGGACGGAACGCTCGACGTGCAGATATACGATGACACGCTAAAGCCGCATGCGGAAGGGCTAAAGAAGGAATGGGGCGAGAGGTTCGGAAAGAAGACAGCGGGGGCTCCTAAGGAGAAGAAGGGGTCGTCCACAACCGGGGGTTTGGAAGAGATAATAAAAAAGGCCACAGATAAGTTTGGGCTGTGAGGGGATAGAAACATGGAGACTAACTACGAAGAGCTTGTCGATTCGGTTTTCCGGAAGCTGGAAAGCTTGGATGGAAGGGACTGGAAAGGTGGCGACAGTGGTTCAGAAAATATTTACATAGCAAAACTTAAAGCAAAAAAACATGACTTTGTCGCATACACCCAGAGAAGGATAATAGACAACAACGCCTGCTCAGAGCACAGGTTTGAATATGACCTCGTCGTCCAAGCATCAGGAAAGAATAATGTCATCGCATATACTGGAAATAAGGCAAAAGACCTTTTTGACGGTATAAAAAGAAAAATTGCTGAATCGGAACTGGTAATGTTAGGAAAGGAAAACAAAGAAGTTTTGGATGACTTCGTAGATTTCATCAATAGTTAAACTTGCAATGGTGTCACAGATGGTCAAAATAGTGAAAGACTACAAAAACGTATTCAAAGACGCAGCAGTCGAGTATATCGAAAGGATACGTGAGATTGCCAAATCCAACGACCTTGACATCGTGAACCACGGCTTGAAGGGGTGGGAAAGCTTCCCAAAGTCTATTTGCCACAGGAAAAATGATAGGGAGCCGTGGGCAAACGACGCAGTGTTCAACTACGACAGCGAACACGGCACAGTGAACATAGATGTCTACGAACCACGCCTCAAGCAAGGAATACTCGAGTTAGCGGCAGAGTGGGAGATGCGCTTTGGGAAGGACACCGTGACAATAAAGGAATTCTGCCTCTGATTTTCCAAAAACCCGATTGCACCATAATTTATCCTTTTACCGCAAATTATCACTGTGAAGAACCCCTACGATAGGTTCAAGGACGATAAGCTCGAGGAACCACGGGTCAAGGAAGGCTCTTTAAAATCTCCGTTGGATGAG
Organism: Candidatus Aenigmatarchaeota archaeon; assembly: GCA_016219455.1. Classification (GTDB taxonomy): domain Archaea; phylum Aenigmatarchaeota; class Aenigmatarchaeia; order PWEA01; family JACRMZ01; genus JACRMZ01. Next base: position 1,737 of record JACRMZ010000091.1, on the reverse strand, counting down.
GACATAATGGACATTTACAAATGGTTCCTTGCAGAGGAAGATTTCACCAACGCCTACTGGGGGCTTGTTCAGAGCGTTGGAAAATTCAAGCTTTCATCCACAGATGTAAGCACGTTTGCAAAAAATCTCCCCTACTACGAGAATCACGCCGATTACAGCTGGAAAAGCGGAATATTCATCACAGAGCTTGTTAACCATATGGAGGAGTCAGAGATTTACCTCGACTTTTCCCTTTTGAGGGAAAAAATAGACCATGTTGGCTATATTCTGAAAGGCAAAAAGATTGTTATTGATGGCGATGTTGGCCCTTGCCTTGGGATGGGAATGGACTCCGGCGAAATAACAATAAACGGCAATGCCGGGAAATTTGTCGGCCATGAGATGCGGAGCGGAAAAATAACCGTCAACGGAAAGGCCCAAAGCGCCGGTTCGTGCATGCATGGAGGGGCAATAGAAATACGCGAGGCAGACGACCCGCATTCGTGGAAGGCATGGAAGAACAACGGCACTGTGAGCGTTGCAGGTGAAAAGATATGGTGAAAAAGAACCCATATGACAGGTTCAAGGACGGGAAGCTTGAAGACAAGAAAATAAAGGAATATGTGAAAAAAGGTCCAAAGTATGACGAGAATGTCGTGCGTTTCATAGAGAACATTTATGACGCCAATGTTGGCATGGTTACAAACTCCCCTAATGTCGTCAAACGGCTCAGGAACATAAAATACGGACCAAACGAAGTCGAAGAGTTTTCCAGGTGGCTCGAATACCGGAACAACGACAAATCAGATTGGTCTGCAGGAAGATACCTTGAGGCTCTCATAAAAAATATGGATGGGGAAGAAGTCACGATTCATACAAAGGAATACTCAAATGAGATAGATGCCATCGGCCACCACATGGGATCAAAGAGCATTGTCGTTGATGGCGATGTTGGCGACCATCTGGGCCACAGGATGTATAATGGGAGGATATCTGTTTTCGGCGACGCTGGCGACCATATCGGCAGCGACATGAAAGGAGGGGAAATAACCATACATGGCAACGCAAAAGGGGTGGGCGTCAGGATGAGTGGAGGCAAAATAACAATAAAGGGGAATTGAGATATGGGTCGAAGGCGACCTGCCAAAGTGGTCTGATGGCTCGTACAAGCAGTACACTCCTGGCGGCAAGGTATACCACAAAGGCAAGCTTGTGTTTGATGCCGACCCCGACTACAAACGAGGCAAAAAACTCTCAGATAATCTTCCTAAAAACTCGTTTGACAAGAAGAAAAAGCATTAACCAAACATTCTTCCGACAGCGTCCCTTAGCTTGCTGTAAAGCGGCAGGTACTCGTCCTCTTCCGGGTAGAGGCTTTCGACAATGGACTCATAGTACCATTTCTGATGCTCCTTTCCGCGCTTGAACCTTTTCCAAATGTCCTCGCCAATATCGGCGTAATCCTCTTCCATTGTCGTTATGTTGTGTAGCTTGTCGGCGCAGGCAACGGCATGCACATCTGTAGGAGCAGTTCTCAGGTATTCTATTGTGTGTTTTTTCCTTTCTTCCCAACTCAATGATTTGTCTGGCTCGCTTGCGCCCTTGACTATGCCTGCAACCGTGCCTCCGAATTCGGACGTTATGTAATCAAGCGTTATTTTTGTGTCTTCCACAGTGTCGTGTAATATTCCGGCAACAACAACATCTTCAGAATAGCCGGCTTTCTCAAGCATCTGGCCGACTGCAAGCGGATGTGTT
>JACRMZ010000090.1 GCA_016219455.1 Candidatus Aenigmatarchaeota archaeon | reverse complement strand
AATGCCTCGGACGACTAGCCGGGACCGATGGCCTACCAGCAACGGTGCGTCTCCTGCAAGAAGACCATGGTCCTGGTCCCGTCGCGCTGGCAGAAGCCGCTCTGCACGAAGTGCGAGATGGGCGACCTCGACCAGGAGATCGAGGACCCTGCCTGGAAGAAGTTCTTCGCTATCGACCCCGCGCTCTACGAGAAGAGCTCGTTCCTGCGGAGCATCAAGCGCAGCTACCTGAACCGGGGCATGCTCACGGACAAGCAGCGGGAGATGTTCCTGAAGGTCGTCGCCGAGGGCGCCCAGGGTCCGCCCCCGCGGAAGCGGGCAGCCAAGGCCGGTGATGGGACGGGAGCGGCAGGCTGAATGACGCCCATCACTGCATATACCGCGGAGCTCTCGCTCGACATCCTGTTCTTCCTGGTCACGATCGCCCTGCCGGTCCTCATGTATATCGCTCACCGCCGGCTCCCTGCGGGCCAGCTCCGAACGATTGTCGGCTTCTTCACACTGGCGTATTCCTTTGCCGCCATGAATTGGGCGGGTGGCACGCTCACCCGGCTTCGGGTGCCTGTCACGGACTCGCTGGTCTTCATCGCGGTCTGGATACTGACGGGTGTCGCGTCCGCGGTCTTCGCGGTGTATGCCGCGAACCTGCTCATCGCCTGGACGCGGAAAGCCCGCCGGAATGGCCGGTAGCCCCACCTGATAAACCACCATTGAGTAGTGACAAAGCGATATATTTATAGATTCTGCACGTGTGCGCCGATACTGGCTCGAATGAAGCTTCATTCATTCGTGGACTGGTTTTGGTGTTGAACGGCTTTTTCTGCGCAAAAAACGCGAGGTGCGTGAACATGACAGAACGTGCAGAAAATTTCGTGACCAAGCTTGAGGCAATTCGGAAATTAATAGTAATGCGTCTTCCATCGATAGACGTGCAGAATTTAGCCGAAAGGATGAGCAAGTTGGCTCATTACCATTACAACAAGAAGCGTTTCTTGCTTGTTGGTGAGGACCGCGAGCTTTACAAACTTCTTGTTGAAAACGCCGGTTTACCGGTGGCTTCTTCTTGAGCGAGTGCCTGAAGAGGTCAAGTGGCAGCTGAAAAACCGCCAGGTAAGCCAGAAACGAGCCATAACGCTCGTTCTTGAGCGACGTCGAGAAACAGGCTCAAGCCTTGCCAGTGAGATTAAGGCACTAGGTATGAAGCTTATCGGAGGGATGTAAACATGGGAACAAACTATGCTCGTCCCAATATTCATCGCGCAATACCCAACGTGTTGAGCAAAATGCAGCTTTTGAAAATATTTGAAGGTATCGAGGAGATTGACATTTTTGTCGCCTGTTTGATAACCTTGTTTTGTGGCTTGCGCATCAGCGAAACCTGCAACCTAAAAAAACAAGACGTCGATCTCGAAAGCGAAAAAGTCGTTATCAAAAACAGCAAGTGGAATCGTGACCGCGTGGTCATGCTTCCCAGAAGCATCATTCCATTAATTGAGAAATGGTATCGCTTGAACAAAGAAAGCGAATATTTTGTTTCTGATAGACACAACAAACAACTCAGCCCTGTAACGCTTTCAAAGAAATTCCGCGATGCGCTCAGAAAAGCAAACTTGTTTATTGAAACCCACAAGGATGCAGCAGGACTGCCACGCCACGCATACACCTTCCACACATTGCGCCACACCTACGCAACCTATCTCCTTGAACAAGGAGTGGACTTGTATTACGTCCAGCGCAGTCTCGGACACGTTGACATTCACACCACGCAGATTTATGCCTACATCAGCAACAAGGATTTGCAAAACAAATTCAATCAGGCTTAACCGGCTGATATTTCTCGACGACAAACACCAGAAAAACACTCATTTTTCTCGGTGCACATCGGTGCAATGCCTATTCCAGCCATTCCAAGATCGCTTCTTTCGCATTTTTAGGCGTCAGCACAAACACTTTCTTCCCATCATGGTGCTGGCGATATTTTGAGCGCATTTTGCGCGGAACGACCACAATGATTTTCGCATAATTGGCCTTGCTCAAGGAAGCAATCTTTTGACGCACGTCGTCCGGCTTGTTAGTACCTCGCTCAATTTCAACCGCAAGCTTTTGCTTTCCTCTTGAAAACATGATATCAACTTCATTTCTCCAAGCATCAACATACTCAATTTTTGCGCTTGGATGAAGTCTTGCGAAGAGGTGTTTACTGCAAAAGTGTGCGGGGCTTTCTTGCGTTGTACAATGATAAATCACTGGAATCAATTTTGATCCGTCATCTGAGCTGTTGAAACTTTTAAAGCCATGAAATTGCAACAGAAAGTTCTGCTCAACCTTTGTGAGCTCGCTAGCAAGATAAAAATCTTTTTGCACAAGCTCTTTCTCACGCGCTTTTCCTGCTTCAACGCTTCCCGCAAGCTGGACATAATCATCATTCGTCAAGTAGTCTTTTCGTCGTTGTTCGTGTTCTTCTTCCCGAAGCTCTGCAACAACCGTGCCGAGTTTTCCTTCTTTATCCAACTGCAACGCTTTCTCGTAACAATCTTTTCCATCAGCACCCATGCTTTGAAAATGCGCGGGAAGCGCATGATATTTCCACACGAACTTGACGGCTTCTATCCAATTCGCTTCATGCGCTTTGAGTTTACGCTGTTCCTCCCGCTCTTGATCAAGCATGATTTGATGCCAGTTTTTTGCCATATCAATTATCTCTTCAGGGAAGTCCTTACATGACTCAGGAATGGTTTCTGTATGACCTTGTGCCCTAAAGGCGGCATATACTTTGCTAATTTTTGACACTAACGCATCACGTTCGTTTTGCTGTTGAACACGTTTTGTTTCTGCCGCTTGATCAATGGCTGTCTGTAACGTTGCCTCCTTTTGATCAAGACGACCCTTTGCCTTATTCAATTCAATTATGTCGGCATTGGGTGATAAGTGAAAGTTTTGAGTCAACAATGCCCGCTCATGCTTAAGCTTACCAAGATCATTGCACTTCAATAATTCATTGGCTTCTTGCAAAAACGCCCGAAACCGGAGTTTATCACCTATCAGACGACTCACATACTTCCACAATTTAATCATGCCAAAAAAAGCAAGCCCGATTATCAGGCCGGCAAAAACTAAGAGCCTATCTCGATAGGAATATATACTCCGGCGATTTCTTAGACGGCAGGTAG
>JACRMZ010000069.1 GCA_016219455.1 Candidatus Aenigmatarchaeota archaeon | reverse complement strand
GGCTCTATCTCGTTGAGGCCGGAGAAGTTCCTGTGCAAATAGTACATTATCCTCGCCTCTTCGCCGCCTGAAAGGTCCATGCCAAGCTCATCCAGTGCCTGGGACACCTTGTCTTCGAGGTATTTTGATATCTCTTCCTTAGTCTTCATTGCAGACAGGTTTGAGTCAAGGAGCTTCATTATTGTCCCAAGGATCTTTTCGTATTTTTCCTTCTCGTTTTTTTCAAGCGACGGTTCATCAACTTCGTATATGAGTGAGCGGTCTTCGGCGTTCCAATGTATTCTGGCGTAGGCAAAAGGCTCCAGAATAGGGTACCTGATATTGATTTTTGAGTTTTCGACACCTTCGGTTTTTATCACGGGAAGTGTGGGTTCGGTAACATGGAAACTTATGTGATGTTTCGCCTTCTCCTTTGGGATAATTCTATCCAAAAATCTGCGGAGGAATTCGAACGCCATAACTACTATTATATAGGCGTTTTGATTAAAAACCCTTTAGAATCAAAGCCGTCTTTGCTTGTGCTGGCCGCTTTTTCCGGCTCTTGATATGCCCCTGTGGCGGGCGCACGCGGGGCACATGTACTCCTTCCTCGAAAACATATGTATGGCGGAAGGCTCAAGCATCTTCATTACAACAGGGTCGTTTATCCTAAAGCTCCGGTATTTGGTGAAAGTCTTGTAACGGGGGACTATGCGGCCGCATCCGTTGCATGTGACATTGGGCATCGAGCCCCTGCTCTTAGTGTCGCTCCATCCCCTCTTGTATGGCGCTCTGCTCACAGGCATAATGACCTTGTAACGATATGGCGCAAGATATTTAAATAGGGTTTTCTAATGGAAGCCAAGATATAAATAGTTATTACTATATAGTGATTAATATGTCACTTGACCATTCCACAAAAAAGGATATTGCAAGAAAATATTTGCTGAGTGTTGGAAGGAACATAGAAGCTTCATTGGAATATGCGAAAGAGTCATATGGATCGGGATTCGCTGCTAAACTGGAGGAGCTTGCAATGGCAGGGACAAAAAAAGGCTTTAACGAAATTTCAAACAGCGATCCAGAATTTATAAAATGGATAAAGGCCACAGGAAAGATTTACAGGGAAGGAGTTCCATCAACCCCGTATGCAAAAGATATCCCTTCCATTTGGAAGCACAATGTCCTGAGGTCGTATTCGCCGAAAACCACCGCTATTGAATATGCAATGACAATAGACCTGTTTGAGAGCCTTTTTGAGGAGGAGCAAATGCAAGATTCGCCTCAGAAGAAAGAGGCGGAGATGAGGGAATACATTTCAAAGATGGGCGAGAAGCTGGAGGGTGCTGTTGAAAAATCTATGTCGGAGAGCACGCTGACAACAGCGCTGCTTTCCCAGTATCTGGATAAGGCTCTTGTGAATGGAACAGATGAGTCCATAAGGCACCTAAGGATGCAAGAACCCAAGTTCGATGTCTTTTGTGCAAACGTCATTAAGAAATTCTCAAACGTATTGGACGCTGCACCGCACTTGGATGTGGACGGACAAAAAAGCGTCATAGTGCGCTCGCTTAGGAAACACCGTCCGAAGGAGCACCGGATGATATACGACCAGACGATAGACTTGTTGGAAACGGGCTTTCTTGGGGGAAATACGGGGGCGGAAGAAGAATGAGGGAGTTATCGTTATGCGACAAAGACCTGAAAGCGGTAAAGCTCGCTATAGAGAAGGCTTCCAAATATCCCGCAGAAGAGTGCCTGGATGCCCTCAGGAGGGGGATGAATGAAATCGGGTATAATTTCCAGGACACAAAGGAAGGGAGGAAGGGGGCATATATGGAGGCGCTTAAGCGCTATGGTGATATAAGAGAAAGCGAAACGCCACTGGAAAGCTTTGATCCTTTCATGAAAGCGTCTTTCACAGGGCTTCCTGGCACTCGTCTCGAGTTCAACGGCAAGGTTTATTTCATCCATGGGATATTCCACGGCGGCGATTCCGTCGGTTTCCCAAGCATCGGTGCTAAGGATTTTGTCAATGACATTGTGAAGGAATACCACAATCCGAAGGAAGGAAAACACTTGTTTTATGAACAAAAAATGGACGACAAGATGCTGTTTTTTGACATGAAAGGGGAGGATTTCTGCGATTGGTACGTAATCAGGCACATGGACAAGTACGACAGGGACCGCGTCCATGAAAGAATGGACAGGAAGATAGACCCTTCATGCCAGAGCGCAAGAACAGAGGCGTTCAGGGGAGCAGTGAAAAACGTAAAGATGATACCCAAGGCAAAGGAAGTGATGCACAGGACAGAGCAGCTTCCAGAGCCCCTTCTCATCGCGTATGAGAGGGAGGACGCGGATGATGGAAACGACGTCGTGACGCTGGTCGAAGGGCGCTCAGAGCACATGGCGAAGAAGATGTTTGGATGCAACGCTAAGGAAGTGCATGCAATCGTAGGCGTTCTCCACGAGGACCAGATTGCGTATTTCCTGAAGAAGATGCATGGAGAGTAATATGGACAAAAAGCTGAAGGGGATAAAAGAGGCAGTAGATGAAGCCTCTCAATACGATATAGACGATTGTCTTGAGGTCCTTCGAAAAAAGATGAATGAAATGGGATACAAGTTTAGCAAAGGAAAGCGCGGGCAGGTACAATCGTATGAAGAGGCATTGAGACACAGTTGGGATATACGAGAAAATAAAAAAAGACTTTCCTCACTTTCCATTGAAAATGATAATGATTATTTCCCGGGAACGAAACTTGAGATAGATGACAAAACATATTATATACACGGTCTGGTTCATGGGAACTCACGTTTTGCGCTACCGACAGAAGAAATCAAGAAATCTGTACAAAGATATGTCGGGAAAGGTCACAAACCCAAATATGGTGAAGTTGTATTTTTTGAGCATGGCCTAGATAATCCAATGATTTTTGATTTTAATGTAGGGACAGATTTTGACGATAATAGGTTCGTTAATTCTATGGATGAATGGGATTTTGTACGTTGGTGTGGCAAGGAAGACGAAAAACTATATGGGATGCTTTCAAGAAATAACTATAAAAAGCGTTATAGAATATTAAAGTCCGCTTTAAAGAATCTTAGTTACATGCCGAGAGTAAAGGAAGTTCATTTAAGGAGTGACGGACTCAAAGAGCCATTAATGATGGCATATATCAGGGCAAGTGAACGTAAGCGACCTAAATACGTACCGGGTGAACGTAATGTGGCTAAAAAATATATAGAGGACCGCTCAAAAATCATGGCAGAGAGAATGTTTAAACGAAAGGCAAATGAGATCCATGCCATAGTCGGGTACGTACACGAGGACCAGATTGCATATTTCCTGAAGAAGATGCACGGTGAATGATATGAGAACGCTTTATCACATACCGTTGGTGCACTCAAGCGGGGAGGTGGCCAACGACTTCAGTTATATCGACAATGAAGTATTAAGGTCGGACATAAGGAAGACGGCAGATTCTCTTTCGGAAGACTACTGGGACGCCTTTGAGCCAGCGTTTTGGAAGGAGAAGATGGATTGTAGCCATCTTGCAATATATTTTGAAAGTATTACAGAAGACATGATGACAAAATCCATGGCACGATACGGAGATTTGGACAAGGTGCGTTATGGAACGAAACGATTTGTGTTAGGCAAACGTAATAGTGGAAGGACAACTGACTTTTTGGATTCACTGATGCTTCTTGGCGGAAATTTGAGAAAGACAGAGGACAATGAACTTTATGACGCTTCGACCAACTTTCAAAGAAGCACGGAGTCACGATAGTTTTTAATCCCTCATCATGAACTTTTCCACACGGTCCTTTGCCTTCTCGCGCTTTTTCTGATGGTCTGCAAGGAAAACATTCAGCTTGTCGATGAGTATCTGCTTCAACTCTCCAGATAACATCTTCCCCGACTTATATTCATCGCGTATCTTCTCCAGTTTCTTGTCGTCTTCTTCAAAGAACGTGAGCCAAACGAATGAAACATCTATGTCAGGGTTTCCCCCCAGCCGGCGGTGCTCCTCGACACTGTCTTTCCCGCCGGAGAACGCGTATTTCCTTATTTTTTTCTCAACATCTTTTTGCGTATCGGTCAGGTAAACGGCAGTATCTTCCCGCGATGCTGACATCTTGCCTCCAATGCCTTGCAGTGGGGGGAAGAATTTGCAGAGGAGCGTCGATGGCTTCGGGTACCCGAGATGCGGTGCTATGTCTCGTGTGACGCGGAAGTGTACATCCTGGTCTACTGCGCACGGTATAAGGCATTGCGTCGGTTCGCCTTCAATGATGCTTGGCAAAAATGCCGGGACGGACTGCATGCATGTATAGAACAGCTGGCCGACGTTGCTTGAGTTATCGAAACCAAAGACTGATTTTGCCGTTGAAAGCGTTATCCGCTTTGCAGCCATGCAAGCGTGCTTGTACATATGGCCCGCGTATTCAGTGTCAAGGAATATTTTTGTTTTCTTTTCGTCAAAACCCAGGGCAATTATATCAAGTATATTATCCTTTGCCCATTTGCCGGTTTCCTCCATGGTTATGTCCTTGAAAAGGAACTTCTCCTCGTCAGGAATCTGGAAGAGAAGCGGCGCTCCCAATCTCTCCTGTAGCCACTTAGTCAGCATCCACGGTATTATGTGGCCAAGGTGGACAGGGCCTGAAGGCGCCCTTCCTGTGTAAAGGTAAATTTTCTTGCCCCTGTCCACGTCTGCAAGGACATTTTCCAGGTACATGTGGGCATAGAAAGCCCTCCTCCTTATCAAGTAATGAACATCTTTCGTATGCTTTCCGAGCTTCCCAATCAAAGAATCATCAAGGCGCTTTATGCCGAATTGCGCTATGAGTTTGTCATAATCAACTGTCCCTTCGACGTCCCACGGAGTTACCTTGAATTCAGCCATGCTTTTTAATATTCCCCTTTGGGTATCTTAAATATGCTTAAGTGGCTGTTTCTTTTTCTGTTTCTTTTGCCGTTGGCCGGAGCATCGTTCAACTGCACTGTAATTGGGGCCCTTCCCTACACAATATCTTCCGCCGGTTATTATTGCATAAACAGGAGCTTATCGTCCGTGACAGCAACAGACCTTTCCGGGGCGGTTACAATAAACGCCGATAACGTGATTTTTGACTGCCAGGGAAGCGCAATCTCAGGGACAGCCACGCTTGACAAGCACGGCATTTATTTTAACGGAACAACGCTTTCTTCGGCAAAGAATTGCCGTGTTTCCTTGTTCGATTTTGGAGTCTTCCTTGACAACTCAAAAAATGCGACAATATCAAACATCACATCTGACTCAAACGAGGAAGGGTTTGTTGTGGAAGCAAATGGGAGCATCATCGGAAATTCATCGGCTTTGGGAAACAACGGAAACGGGTTTTTGATAGAATTGTATTCATATGAAAACCTTATAGCCAACAGCACATCGTCGCTGAACACACTTGACGGTTATGCCATCTCGCTTTCAAGCCGGAATTTTATTTTCAACTCATTCGCCAGCAACAACTCAGCCGGTTTTTC